>NZ_JAQDKY010000078.1:0-5680 GCF_027662325.1 Blautia faecis
CATCGTTAGGTCTTTGAAGATGTGCATTCAAATGCTTTTTCTTTTATAACATTAAAAGGAGAAGAACCATGTTTAGAGAAATGAGAAGATTTAAGCAGTTATTGCCACAAGAAACCGCTATAGAAATTTTGAACAGAAATACAAGCGGAACTTTAGCGTTAATCGGAGATAATGATTATCCATACGCCGTTCCTATAAGCTATGTTTATATAGATGGAAAACTGTATTTCCATTCTGCTAAAAGCGGACACAAAATTGATGCAATTATTAAACATGAAAAAGCATCTTTTTGCGTAATTGATCAAGATCATATTGTGCCGGAGAAATATACTACATATTTCAGAAGCGTCATTGCGTTCGGTAAAGTACATCTTGTAGAAGATATGAATGAAATGCGTCGTATTGCAACCTTGCTTTTTATGAAATATTCAGCAGATTACAAAGATGGAATTCCTAAAGAAATTGATTCTTCTATCAGAAACATGGCAATCATTGAAATGACAATTGAACACCTGACTGGTAAAGAAGCAATTGACCTGGTTAAAATGAAAAAAGTTGATAAAGAATAAGCACTGCCACCGGGTAGTAGATGCGTAAAGCATTCGACTGTACATCGTTAGGTCTTTGAAGATGTATATTCGGATGCTTATTTTTTTGGAGGTTATTATGAAAGAGTTTAAGGACTATTTTTCAAAAAGTGAAATTGTTTTGTGGAGTTCTTCTGTAATGGTTATTATAATTTCATTCTGTGTTTTTGACAGAATAAATTATATGACTTTGTGTGCATCGCTAATAGGAGTAACATCTTTGATATTTAACGCAAAGGGAAATCCGTTTGGACAATTACTTATGGTTGTATTCAGTTTGCTGTATGGGATTATTTCATATACCTTTTCGTATTATGGGGAGATGATTACATATCTTGGAATGACAATGCCGATGGCAATTTTTGCCTTAATATCATGGCTGAAGAATCCGTATAACGGAAACAAAGCGGAGGTTAAAGTTAATAGCATTGGAAAAAGAGAAAATGTCTGTATGTGGATTGTGACATTTGTTGTTACATTTCTATTCTATTTGATTTTGAAGTGTTTTAATACAGCTAACATCATCCCGAGCACTATATCGGTAACAACAAGTTTTCTTGCAGTATACCTTACCTTTAGGAGAAGTCCGTATTTTGCATTGGCATACGCTGCCAATGATATTGTTTTGATTATATTATGGATATTGGCAAGTCTGTATGATATTAGATATGTTTCGGTGGTAGTATGTTTTATTGCGTTCTTTGCTAATGATATATACGGATTTGTAAGTTGGAGAAAAATGAAAACCAGACAGCAAGAAATAACTAATGTTGTGAGCATAATGTAAATTCCAGTTTGTCGGTACGAAGAAAAAGGTAAAATACTGTAGTGATAAGATTAGCGGTCAAGGCGAGAGGGAGTGAGGTGTAAAAGACTATGGCAAAATACACCAAAAGGAGAGATAAAAGAGGGTATGAGTGGAAGTCTGCTTATCGGGAGAAAGAAGCTCTTATGCTGGAGAGGGGATACCCGGAAGTAAGTCCTCATGATTTCTATCGAGAGTTGTTTCCGACTGGTAGTCTGCAGCAAGAGCCGGGGGACGGAAAAGGTAATATTATAGCGACACAGATTAGACCGTCCGGCAAAGGAAGAACCCGGCAGTGGGTAATTGATGATAGTCTGAAAATGCTGGATAAGGTCATAGGAGATAGGTTTGGGCTGATACCGCCTATTAGTTTTTACGGGAAGTCACACACGAAAGAGAACGCTCATGAGCTGTTTGCGGTGGTGGTGGATGTGGATTATGTAGGCAAACAGCAGTTAAAGAACCTGTTGAAGCAGTTTGGGAATGGTGTGCAGCTTCGTCCGACTTATCTTGTCAGCTCCGGCAAGGGGGTACATCTTTACTATTTCTTGCAGGAGCCGGTTCAGTTGTATCGAAACCGGGAAGAAGTGCTTGCGGAGCTGAAAGAAGCCTTTATCCGGCGGCTATGGAATGATACCAGCTCTATCCGTCCGGACAGCCCGGATATAACCGGAATTTATCAAGGTTTCCGGTGTGTGGGGAGTCAGTCGAAGCTGGGTGCAGATTTCCCAGTAAAAGCCTATAAGCTGTCAGAGAACCGTTACACGCTGGAGGACATAAAAGCCAGCATACCGAGCTGTAAGGTAGACCTTGCTCCGTTGTACGAGAAGCCGAGAAGAAAAAGTACCGTTACGCTGGAAGAAGCAAAGGAGCTGTACCCGGAATGGTATGAGAAGCGGATCGTGCAGGGAGAGCCGAAGCAGAAAAGTAAGAAGCAGGGCGGTACGTGGGTATGTAACGAAGCTTTATATGAGTGGTGGAAACGGAAAATAACCGAGGAAGTGAAAGCCGGAGGGCGTTACTTTCCTATTATGGCGTTGTGCTCTTATGGCTTGAAGTGTGGCATATCCGAGCAGAAGATACGGAGAGACGCCTATGCGTTCTTGGACCATTTAGAGAGCCTTACCGAGGACGAGGACAACCATTTCAGCCGGGCAGATGTGAAAGACGCTCTCCGGGCATTGAAAGGGGACAGAAAAAGGTTGTCAACGATAGCAAGCCGGGAATGGATAGAGGACAACACAAAGGTTACGATACCAGCAAATAAGCGAAATTACAGAAAACAAGAGGCTCATTTATATCTTGCAAGGCGAAAAAAAGAGGATATGAAAGTTATAGGCGAAGTAGTAAAAGAGGGCAGACCAACAGCAGAGCGGACAGTCAGAGAATGGCAGGAGAGCCACCCGGCAGGAAAGAAAGCGGACTGCATTCGAGAGACAGGACTTGCAAAGCATACGGTTTATAAGTGGTGGAAGTAGGGCATACTTGAAATGCCGAAAGGCATATGCTATAATGCCAATAGGCAAGAAAGACGAAAGTGCTCATTGTGGCACGCAAAAAGCCCCGGAGTTGCGACCTCCGGGGCTTTTCTATTCCGTTGTGGCAAGGTGGCTTATGCCTTAGGCTGGCTACCGCCTATTTATCTCCGTCCAGCCATTTGCAGATGTAGTAGGCGACTACACTTGCCAAGACAGAGAGTAAGAAAGACGAAAATATACTCATGGTGGCACACCCCCTTTCTGTACCTGTATAGGGGTGGTAGCGTCGCCCATTATACCATAGTGGCAGAAATGCCACAAGAAGCCATTTCCCCTTGTTTATTATCAAAGCCATAAGGAAAAGAGTGTCAAGGGCGGTCATAGACCGCAGCGTTTACCCTTGATACTCTTTTTTGTTGGCTATAATGCCGGAGGGGAAAACGGCTGTCCGTCCGTTCCTTTACTTCCCCCCCTGTGCTTCATTGTCCGTTCCGGCGGAAGAAAGTAAAGGGTGGTCTGCGACCATTTTTTATCTGCTGTACTCGCTGATCGGCAAGCCGAAGCTCATACTGCAGATAAAAAACAAGCCCTTGACTGTCTTCCTCCTACACTTCCAAAGTCGCCCAAGAGGAAGTAAGCTCCACTATATTCTTGGCAGAATATACGCACGAATATATCCGCTTGATATAGAGTTTATATCATGCTATAATATGTGTAGCGGATATATTGCAAGTTCCCTAAAGTGTTACCACTTTAGAACTTGTGAGGGTGGCAAGCCCCCCTTCAATCCCCCTTTTCAGAGAGCCGAAAGGCTCATAGTGTGACGGTGGTAGCACCGAAGAAAGAGAGGTCAAAGGCATGAAAAAAGAAATGGATAAAATTCAGTTTGAGTACAGATACGAGGTGCAGGAGCTGATGAAAGTAATTGATAAATATGTAAAACAGAACCCGGCAGAAAAGGAAAATAAGACGCTGGAGCGTTTCTTTGACTTGCTTGATGTCATGGATATGGAGTGGTAAGGGTATGAACAAGACAAGACCAAAGCAGTTATCATTCCGAGTAAGTGAAGAAGAATACCGGCAGTTGCAGGAGAAGATTTTAGAGAGTGGAAAGAACCAGCAGGAGTATATCCTTTCCTGTGTGCTGGAGAAGCAGATCGTGAATACGGACGGTATCAAAGAACTTATCCCGGAACTGAAACGGATAGGGAACAACCTCAACCAAATAGCAAAGCGGTGTAATGAGGGGGGAATGTTGCCGAGTGAAGCGGAAGTGCGGAAGCATGGAGAGGAGCTGAACAAAGTATGGCAGTCATTAAGGCGGTATCTTCAAAGGCGGGCATAGGGCACGCAATAGATTATGTGACGAAAAAAGAAAAGACAGAGGAGAAGCTTGTCAGCGGTCTGCATTGTGAGCCGGAGACGGTCAAGGAAGAAATGCAAGCCACAAAGGAGCTGTGGGGCAAGACGGACGGAAGAACCTATAAGCATTATGTGCAATCCTACCATGAGGACGAGGAAATAACCCCGGAGCAGGCTCACAAGAACGCTGTCGAGCTGGCAGAGCATACAAAGGCATGGAAAGGGCATGAAGTTCTGATAGCCACGCATATAGACAAGGGGCATATACACACGCACTTTATTGTTAATTCCGTAAATTATGAGAACGGTCATAAGCTCCAATGGAGTAAGCACGACCTTAAAGACTTAAAGGAACGGTGCAACGAGCAGAGCCGGGAACAGGGCTTGCATGTGCCGGAGAAAGGAAAGACATTTGCTGGAGAAGTACGGGAAGAAACGGTGGCATGGAGCAAAGACACCTACCAGCTTTTGAAACAGGCAGAGCAGGGAAAGGTCAAAAGCTATGTGCAGGATATTGCCCTTGCGGTGCTGGATTGTAAGGAAACAGCGACCAGCCGGGAAACATTTATCCGGCTGATGAATGAAAGAGGGTACGGAGTGGACTGGCAGGACAGCCATAAGTACATCACATATACCGACTTAGCCAGGGAACAGGCAGGAGAAAAGGCTTGTAAAATCAGAGATAACAAGCTGGAAAAATACTACAATATGGATTTCGGAAAGGAGAGCATGGAGCATGAGTTTGAGAGAAATGCACGAACAGCAGAAGCAGAGCAGTCCAAGAGAGCAGCTTCAAGAGTTAAACCGACAGAGCCGGACAGAGCTGGAAAACAGTCTGCTCAAAGAAGCGTTGGCGATGTCGAGCGAGAACTGCGAGGAATTGATGAAGCAGTCAAATCAAGAACAAGTAAGGGCAGAGCAGAACAGGCAGAGAGACGCAGAGCAGAACAGGAAGCTCATCAGCGAGCTGAAGCAGAGCGTAGAGCTGCTGAAGAACAGCAACGAGTTGCTTCAAGACGCTATATCGGACGAGGTTGGGAGCTTGAAAGATGAGGTTAAGGAAAACACCGTCCAAGAGGTTAGAAAGGCGTTACAGGCGAATATAGAGGCTATACAGAGGGCTACAAAGCTTCTTGAGAAGCAGTCTGATACACTTACGAGCGTGATGAAGCAGAAGATCCGGGAGCTGGAGGAAAGTAAGAACAGCTTTTTCAGATATGAGGGCTTGAAGTTGTACCTGTTTTGGGGCGGTATGGTCTGCAATATTTTAGTGTTTCTTATGCTGGCATATAGCTTGTTTGGAAAGTAAAAAAGAGTGATAAATTAGAATTTTCTATTGTTTTTTGAGGTGTTATTTATTATAATAGATAATGTTAATATAGAATAAAAACTGCCAACGGGTAGTGAATGCGTAAAGCATTTGTTTGTACATCGTTAGGTCTTTGAAG
>NZ_JAQDKY010000079.1:0-4735 GCF_027662325.1 Blautia faecis
ATTTTAATTTTTTTACATCTGTTTTCTTACTACTCTGTACTCGTCCCCCATGCGGAAATAAGGGCAATCGTGATAGGTTCCTGTAATAAAACGATACATCTCATCTTCGTCAAGGTTCATATCACAAGTATAGCACTCGTAATCATCGTCATAAGAATAGTTTACACAATATTCGCAGTTCGCCCCCTGCTTCTTTTTCATATTACATACCCTGCCTTCCTTGCGAGTATTTAAAAACATTCCCACAATCTGCACGTTCTAGAACGTGTTTGAAAAATCATTCCCGCAATCTGCACGCCCCACTTTGCGGGAGATCTTGCCTGAATTCGGTTACCGTAGCCCGCTACGGCGCCCTCATCCAGACCAAATCTCCCACAAATTGTGACACACATCTTGCAGAAAGCCTTTTTCAGACACGCTCTAGAGAATTTCCATGGTCCAGGAAATCTGGCACTCCCTGCCAGCTTCCAGTGAAATAAGATTCTTCTGTTCCTCCAGATTTTCTGTAATTCCCTGTCTGGATGGAAGGGAACACCACGGCTCAATGCAAACATAAGGAGCATCCATGCA
Organism: Blautia faecis; assembly: GCF_027662325.1. Taxonomy (NCBI): domain Bacteria; kingdom Bacillati; phylum Bacillota; class Clostridia; order Lachnospirales; family Lachnospiraceae; genus Blautia; species Blautia faecis. The sequence continues at coordinate 571 of NZ_JAQDKY010000079.1, forward strand.
GGGCATATGCCAGAAACCGACATAAGGCATATCCACATAAGATACCTTCACTGCCTTTTTGCCCTTCGTACTGTGAAGCAGAACCTCTCCAGAGGTTTTCTCCAGCACAATAGCATCTTCATCAAAAAGATTATGACGAAGAGGAATCCGTCTGCCCTCCAAAAGTTCATAGGACTCCTTCCCCTCCACAAAACACTCCTGTGAAAAAAGAATGCGCTGCGGCTCACATGCCCTGGAAAATTCCAATTCATAATCCTCAAAGGAAAGTCCCTCTTCCATCGGAATATTAAATCCCGGGTGACCGCCGATTCCAAAATACATCGTTTTCTCATCCTTATTTTTTACCGAATAGAAAACTTTTAAAGTATTTTTCTCAAGCAGATATCGGATCTCAAAACGAAAATGAAATGGATACTGTTCCAAAGTTTCCCTGGTATCTTCCATTGCAAACACCAGTTCATTCTCCCCTGCTTTCTCACAGGAGAAAACAGAATCCTTGGCAAAACCGTGAATATCCATATGATACGTCTTCCCCTGAAATATGTAGGATTTCTCCCATAATCTGGCAATATAGGGAAAAAGATTGGCACCATGCTCATTCCAGTATCTGTCATCTCCCTGCCAGATATACTCAAATCCGTCCTTATCTGTCACGGACCACAAAATAGCACCTTCTGTGTCGGCCTTCACTTTAAGAAATTCATTGCTGATCTCGTATTTCATTCCATTCCTCAACTTCCTGGCATCATATCTGGCCATGATAAAATCTCTCTGGCAATGACCTCTTCATAGTTGCCCTCAATATCCTGACTGCGTCCTGCTTCATAAATATTTGTCTCTGCCCCCCAGACACGGTCCTCATACTCCCACACATGGAATTTCAATCCTCGAAACAGAAAATCAAGACTTCCGCAGCCATCAATCTCTGTATATTCGTATTTGATATTCTTCTTTTTTAATGCATCCTGTACAATCTGTAACCGCATTTTTGTCACCTTCCTTTAGTCTCAAAGCGATACTTTTATGATCATTCTTTTTTCTGCTGACCATTATCTACATAAATTCTGTTCTTACCGGATTTCTTTGAAGCATACATTGCGTTATCCGCCGCCAGATACAGGCTTTCATAGTCGTTTCCAGCTGCAGGATAAGCCGCCGCTCCTATACTCACGGTAAAATGTGGTGTAGTCTCTGACTTTGCCAGAATATCAAGAATTTCCGCACCTTTTGCTTCAACAGCCGAAGCAAGCTCTGTATTTGTCATAAACACAATAAATTCATCACCGCCAAGACGACCGATAATATCCTCCCTACGGAAATGTTCCTTCAAAAGTTTTACCAAAGTAATCAATGCAAGGTCACCTATTGCATGCCCCATTGTATCATTTACCGTTTTAAAATCATCAATATCGAGCATAAGCAGGTAACCTTTACACTCTTTATCCTGCATAAGCGTATTGATTTTCTGCTCTGCAGCCTTGCGGTTCAGAGCGCCTGTAAGACCATCAACAGAGGCTTTTTCACGAAGATCCTGTTCTCTGGTCATCTCATTCTGAACGTCAGAAATCTTGCCCAGAAATGCCTGTGGTGTACCAAGACGGCCTCGTATCAGACGGCCCATCCATCGCACCCAACGATAATTATCGTTCTTATCCTTAAAACGAATTACAAAATCATCAATCTCATCAGAATTATCACCAATTGTGGAAAGAAGTGCCTTTACCTTCGCCACATCATCTGGATGAACCATTGTGAAATCTGTGTCACTGTCAAAAGGCCTGATCGGACCGATTTCCTTCAGTCCAAATAAAGTCGTTATATTTGGCGTAAATACCAATGTTTTTTCCAGGCAGTCATATTCAAAAAGAACCGTGTCCGAAAACTCCGACAAAATGTCGTACCTTGCCTGACCTTTCATCACTTTCTTCTGCTGTTTCATATAGAATCGTACTGTAAAAAGCAGCATGATCAACGCGCATCCAAGAAGCGTAAAAATAATCATGCGGTTTCCATTGATGAGCACTGCTTTATAATTCTTCATTTTGGCGGAACGATATTCTGAAAACAGAATACAGTCTCTGCCTTCCAACTTGGATGCCACCAGATAGATATCCGTTTTCTCAAGCTCCGTGAAAATATGGGGTGCTCCATAGGTCAGCTTTTTAAGGGACTTTTCCACCTGGGAAATACTGTTATCCCTCACATGCTGCGAATGAAGCACTGTCGCCACCGTATATTCAATGTCAAAAATCCGCATATCTCCTGCCAGGATTTTCCCATCTGTATTGCACACATAGTGAAGCACATTCCCCTCGTCCTCGTTCAGAGCCTCCCAGGCTTCCTCCACCTTATCTGCTCCAGCTGAACCAGCCAGGAAATTCTCCATTTCTGTCAGTGCTTCCGAATGGGTGGATAAAAGTGATTCCTCCATAAGCTCTGTAAAAATCTTCTCTGTTCTTTGACGATATCTGCTCATAAGAAAAATCGTCAGAAACACCATCACAGCAAGACAGACCAGTCCGATGATCATTCCCTGCCGTTTCATTTTGTATTCAGGATTGTCTTTCACGCTTTTTTCCATATTAACGTCATCCATTCCAAGCCGTGACGGCTTTTATTCGTTATTTTTCAGTATAAAGCCTATATATTCTGCTGTCAAGCTTGTGATTTTTGGTCACTTTTTACAAGTCTTGTATTGGAAGGATACTTTTGTTTTATTCATAGGGTTCCATCTGCCGCTGAAATAATGTAAAGTGAATAAAACAAAAAGAAGCATATTGTGACCTATCATGCATCCCCAGGCAGACACAAGTCCCAGTCCAAGAAGATGGATGCAGATAAAAGTCCCCAGAATTCTTACACCCCACATTCCCGCTACATTGAAAATAAAGGGAGTTACTGTTTTCCCCACACCTTGCATCATGCCCTCGATCACAATAGGTACACCATAAAACGGTTCGGAAACAGCAACCATACGAAGTACCGTACTTCCCAGACGGATAACCTGCGCATCTGATGAAAACAGCCTGATCAATATCGGCGCAAAAATAAACAGCAGACTTCCGGAAATAACCATCAGTCCCACTTCCAACGGCACAATTGCCTTGGCAAGGCTGTTGAGTTTTTTATTGTCATTGGCTCCAAGAGCATTTCCTGCAAGAGTAGCCGCTGCTGTCTGCATTCCATATCCTGGAATATAAAAAGCAGATTCTACTGTATTGGCAATAGTATGGGCTGCCGTTGCAGTCTCGCCCAAAGAATTGATCATGGATGCAAATGCCACATATCCAAGGGACGTGGCAAATCGCTGAAACATATTTGGAACAGCCACCTTCAGACAAGGGCGCAGAACTGCAGAATCCGGCAGGAAGCTCTGACCCTTTGGAGATATATCAGTATGCTTCCATAATTTAACCGTAATTGCAATACCTCCAATGGTATAAGCTATAGCACTCGCAGCTGCTGCACCTTGAACGCCCCATCCCGCGCCTGGGATCACCAGTTCTTTTCCACCAATCAGCACAGTTCTGGTGGAATATATAAGAAAAAAGTTCAGTACAATGTTAATAACATTAAAGGCAACTCCTACCTGCATAGGGGTTTTGGTATCGCCCACTGCTCTCAGGACAGTTCCAAAAATAATGTTCGCAGTTCGAAAAAGCATCGGTGCATAGAGGATCAGGAAATAGCTGGATGCCAGTTTCTGAATAGAAGGATCTACCTGCATCCAAACAGGGACTTTACGGCTCAGTCCCATTGTCAGAATTGTAAAAAATATTCCTACGATCACAACTGTCAGCACAGCCTGTCCTGAAGCTTTTTTTGCCTGTTCTTTTTTTCCTGCTCCGATTGACTGGGATATGTATGCCAGAAATCCTATGCTGATCGCAGAAACCGTACTTCCAATCAGCCAGTTTACTGTACTGGTAGCTCCAACAGCGGCTGTTGCACTTGTTCCCAGGACGCCTACCATACCAGTGTCCATATATTGTACTGCAGTCTGCATCAGCTGTTCCAGCATAGTTGGCCACGCAAGAGAAAAAATAACTGGCAGCATTTCTTTTGTTCCCTGATCTGCCAGTCTGGATCTGTTTCTAGTTGATTTCATCTTATTTCTTCCTGTTCTGTTACCTGTTATTTTGTGATACCAGTGTCAAAAGGTCAA
>NZ_JAQDKY010000008.1:0-109117 GCF_027662325.1 Blautia faecis
TCAAGCACTTTTTACAAAAAAATCCATATTTTTTTACAGGTTATCATTGCTTACTTTTTCAAGTATTATTTTTCTATATATTTTTACAAATGTAAACATAAAACCTATTTACTCATAATATACCGAATCGCCTCCTGAATCTGTCTCACATACACCAGCTTAATCCCATCAGCTTTTTCCACCGAGCTTCTGCACACTTCCGGCAGGATCACTGTGTCAAAGCCCAGTTTCTTTGCCTCCTGCACTCTCTGACCGGCCATGCTCACAGCACGCACTTCACCGCTAAGTCCGATTTCCCCAAAAGCCATCAGCTTATCTGGAATTACAATATCCTTCATGCTGGATGCAATTGCCAGACAGATTCCAAGATCAATCGCCGGTTCTGTCATCTTCATACCGCCGGCAATATTTACGTAGGCGTCAGATGAAGCAAGGCGAAGTCCCACCTTCTTCTCCAATACAGCCATCAGAAGATTCACTCTGTTAAAATCTGTTCCCACTGCGGTTCTTCTGGGAATACCAAAATTGCTCTCGCAGACCAGTGCCTGGATTTCCACCAGAATCGGACGTGTTCCTTCCATAGAGCAGGCCACTACACATCCAGATGCATTCTCAGGCCGTCCCTCCAGAAGATATTCAGATGGGTTGGAAACCTCCTCAAGACCTGAGCCCTGCATCTCAAATACACCAATCTCATTAGTAGAACCAAACCGGTTTTTTACAGCACGCAGGATTCGATAGGAGGCATGTCTGTCTCCTTCAAAATAGAGCACTGTGTCTACCATGTGCTCCAACACTCTCGGTCCAGCCACGTTCCCCTCCTTGGTAACATGGCCAACGATGAAAATCGTGATTCCAAATCCTTTTGCAATCTGCATCAGTACACTGGTAGATTCTCTCACCTGGGAAACACTTCCCGGCGCAGATCCTATTTCTTCGTCAAACATGGTCTGGATGGAATCTATGATTGCTACATCCGGTTTCTTCCGCTCCATCACTTCACGTACAGTATCCAGATTGGTCTCGCATAAAAGCTGAAGATTCTCGTTGAAAGTACCGATACGATTCGCACGAAGCTTGATCTGACGCAGGGATTCCTCTCCAGAAATATAAAGGACAGAGCTTCCATTCTCTGCCAGATTCCGGCACACCTGTAAAAGAAGGGTGGATTTTCCGATACCTGGATCTCCCCCCACAAGAACCAAAGACCCGGGGACAATGCCGCCCCCGAGTACTCTGTCAAGTTCCCCTATTTTCGTTGTCTGACGTTCATCCTCTTTCAGACTGATCTCCTTCAGAATCACCGGTTCAGACTGCTGCCTGGAAACGGACTTACCGCCTCCTGATGCCTTTTTCCCTGTGGATACAGGTTCTTCCGCAAAAGAATTCCAGGCCTTACAGCCAGGGCACTGTCCCATCCATTTCGAGGATTCGTAACCGCACTCCTGGCAAAAATATACCATTTTTTTGTTTTTTAGCATTTTACAATTTTTACATCAACAGCTGAGCCATTTCCAAGCTCTACGCTGAAAGAAAGCTTTCCGCCAAGGTTGGTCTCCATTTTACCTGTACTTGCTCCGTCAAGATATACCTCATACTGTGCTTCTGCTTCAAGTTCTACAGTAATCTGTGCATCCTCCGGTCCCTCTACGCGAAAACTCATCTGGTTTCCGTCCTGTGCAAGATTGAATACAGCGGTACCTGGTACGGACTCATATACAAACATACCGTTGCGTTCCAGCTTGGTGATCTCCTTGAATGTTTTTACTTTATACATATCTCCCTGATGTGGGTAATCAGAAACCTTTGATTTCTGGTTCTTCTCATAATCTCCAAAGCTGATGGTACCATTTTCCTCTGTACGGATCAGTTCCTTTACTACTGCCATGATGCTTGTCCTCCCTAAGACTCTTTCGTTATGTTCTCCGGCGGATTTCTCCTCGCCAGATCCTTTTCACCGGTTTCCCCGATGTTGTACATATTATATAATAAAACTTTTTTCTTTGCCAGTACCTTATATAAAATTTATAGTAATTTTAGAAGATTACGTTACTGTTCAAACAGAATCTTACTTCACTATAAAACGAATTTCTTTATTTCTATACTGTACCTGCACGATGTCTCCCCGCTTGATTTTGCCCTCCAGGAGCTCATTTGCCAGCCGGTCTTCTATCTTGGACTGAATGGCCCGGCGAAGAGGTCTTGCACCGTATTTAGCATCAAATCCGGCTTCTGCAATATAATCTACTGCAGAATTCGTCACATTCAGATGAATATCCATCTGTTCCTCACAACGTTTTTCCAGTGATTTCAGGAGCAGAAGTACAATCTTACGGATTTCCTCCTTATTCAGGGTGTGGAATACCATAATCTCGTCAATTCGATTCAAGAATTCTGGTTTGAAAAGACGGCGCACTTCTTCCATAACGCCGGATTTCATTTTTTCATAATCCTTTTTCTCATCTTTCTGAGAAATAAACCCAAGCTGCTTCGGTTCTACGATTGCCTGTGCGCCCGCATTGGAAGTCATGATAATGATCGTCTGTTTAAAATCCACTTTTCTTCCGTGGGCATCTGTAATATGTCCGTCATCCAGCACCTGAAGCAAAATGTTAAACACATCCGGATGTGCTTTCTCGATCTCATCAAAAAGAATGACACTATATGGATTTCTGCGTACTTTTTCGCTGAGCTGTCCGCCCTCATCATATCCCACATATCCTGGCGGAGAACCGATCAGCTTGGAAACACTATGTTTCTCCATATATTCAGACATGTCTACACGAATCATAGCCTGTTCGCTGCCAAATACAGCCTGAGCCAGCGCCTTGGAAAGTTCTGTTTTTCCAACGCCTGTTGGTCCCAGAAACAGGAAAGAACCAATTGGACGGTTCGGATCCTTCAATCCTACACGACCACGTTTTACAGCCTGAGAAACAGCACGAACCGCTTCCTCCTGACCAATCACGCGTTTGTGAAGTTCTTTTTCCAATTGAGCAAGGCGTCTGGTTTCTCCTTCTGTCAATCTTTGTACCGGAATTTTGGTCCAGTCGGATACAATGGAAGCTACGGCTTTTTCGTCCACTTTTCCGGATTTTCTCTGATTCTTCTTTTCTTCTTTTACTTGAAGCTGCTCAAGTCTGGCTTCTGCTTCCTTCTGTTTCTCCTGACATTCTTTGGCAAGACTTAAATAACCAGTTTTGATGGCACGCTCTTTCTCCTGAAGGATTTCCTGAATCTCACGGCTTAAATCCTCAATCTCGGAAGAAGCCTGATATCCGGAAAGCTGTACCTTAGAAGCAGCTTCATCAATCAGGTCGATTGCTTTATCCGGAAGAAATCTGTCGTTAATATAACGTACTGACATTTTAACTGCTGCTTCCAAAGCTTCATCTGATATTTCTACTTTATGATGTCTTTCATAGTATGGGCGAAGTCCTTTCAGGATCTCGTAAGCCTCCTCTTCAGAAGGCTCTTCCACGGTGACCGGCTGGAAGCGTCGCTCCAGAGCAGCATCCTTCTCTATATATTTGCGGTACTCTTCCAGAGTGGTCGCACCTATGAGCTGCAATTCTCCACGTGAAAGAGATGGCTTCAGAATATTGGAAGCATCAAGGGCTCCTTCTGCTCCGCCAGCTCCAATAATTGTATGAAGCTCATCAATAAACAAAAGAATACCCTGATTCTCACGTACTTCATCCACGACCTTGCGGATACGCTCCTCAAATTCACCTCTGTACTTGCTTCCAGCCACCATTCCAGACAGATCCAGCACTACCAAACGCTTGTCTTTAATCGTCTCCGGAACATTGCCTGCAAGAATCCTCTGGGCAAGCCCCTCTGCAATAGCAGTCTTGCCTACCCCGGGTTCGCCTACCAGACATGGATTGTTCTTGGTTCTACGGCTTAAGATCTGGATCAGTCTGCTGATTTCCTTTTCCCTTCCCACAACAGGATCCAGTTTGCCCTCTGCTGCCATCTGGGTCAGATCACGGCTGTACTGGTCAAGTGCCGGTGTCGGGCTGCCTCCGGGATTTTGCATTGCCTTGGCAGCCTGGAACTCTTCCTGAATAGCCTCATTGTCATAGCCCATGGCTCCAAGGACTGCTGCGTAAAGCTTCTGGATATTCACTCCCATCGTATACAAAAGCCGGGTTCCAACACAGTCCGTCTCGCGGAGCATGGCAAGGAGCAAATGCTCCGTTCCTGCCTTCTCACAGCCAGAGTTCTGTGCCTCTGCCACAGCACTTTCCAGAACCTTCTCTGTTCTCGGACTGTATGCCGGCTTCATTTCAATCTCAGTTACATTTCCCACTTCTGCCGGAGTCACCAGCTTGTCGATCAGTTCCACCAGCTTCTTGCCATCTACCTGAAATTCCTCCAGGACTCTTCCGGCAGCGCCTTCTGTCTCACTTAAAAGTCCCAGCAAAAGATGTTCTGTACCAATATAGCCCAGTTCAAAGTCAATGGCTGCTGCCTTTGCCAGTGTCAGGGCTGTCTGAGCCTGTTTCGTAAATTTATTTCGCATTGATCAATTGTTCCTCCTTACGCTAGTGTACAAACAAGTTGATTTCTCGAACAATCTCGCTTTTATTTCTCATATTCATCCAGGATCTCATCTATAAGACTATGCACTTCTTTCCTGGTCACATTATTGCAGCAGCCTCTTGCCAGCGCAACACGCAAATTCTGCTTCAGTTCCTCCATAGCCCTTAATTTATCCACATCCAGGCAGATTACCGCGCCTTTTCTTCTGTCAATGGAGACAAATCCTTCCTGGCGTAACAAGGAATAGGCCTTGTTTACTGTATGCATATTAATTCCAATGGTATCCGCAAGCTGTCTGACAGATGGAAGGGGATCTCCTTCCTGCAGCCGGGATGTGGCAATTCCCATAATGATCTGATTCATCAGCTGGGTATAAAGTGCCTCGTCACTCTGGAAATCTATCTCTATTACCATTTTATCCCTCCCTGTAAAAAATAGTGAATATTACAAAAACAAAGGGACCGGAGTCATACTGCCCCGGTCTCTTCCTGTCTTTCGTAATAATCACTTCGTCTAAATATAAGCCATCTGCAAAGCTGGCAGCGCTCCCTATTCCTACTGAACCGGTGTCTCAGCTGCCGGTGCTTCTTCTGCCTTTACTTCACCCTCTGATGCCTTAGTCTCCTGAGCTGCTGCCTCAGCAGGCGCACTCTCAGCCGGTGCTGCAGCCGGAGGGATCTCAACACCCAGAATCTTTCCAAGCTGTACTCTGTCAAGGATCAAATTGAATCCCATCGGGTTGATCACAAATGCTTTCGCCTGGTTGATAATGAGACCTGGCAGTTTGGCAAATGGAACCTTGGCTGCCCGAAGCTTCTTGCCTCTTGCAAATTTATCAAATTCCATAACATCTGTAAAAGCCGGCTGAAGAATATCCCCCTGTTTGTTCTTAAGATATGGAATGTTAACCTTGGTCGGGTCTTCCGGATCAGTAGCCATAGCTACCAGGAATTCAGATTTCTTAAGGTTCACGATCAGCTCTTCTTCCATTTCACGAAGGTTCACAGTGCGCTCCTCTTTCTTAATCGGGCGACGGAGTTCCTGCATAAAATAGATACCGGAAAGCTGAAGAGTGGAATTAAAAAGTGGCTGCTTCTTCGGCTCAAGCTGGCTGAAATCTGCCTGTCTGGCAATTCTGGTAAGTTCAACCTCAATCTGATTCTCTCCATCAACCCATACTACACTGTTTACACCGATTGCATAAAGTGTGCCGTAGAATCTTGGGTAGTCTTTCTTCTCATATTTCATTCCCATAAGAAGAATCTTATCCTCTAATTTCTTCTTGCCAAATGCTTTAATCTCTTCTTCTGTGGCAAATACCCACACCTGATCATTAAAGCTCTCCTGATCGCAAATTACATATGGAAGCTTCGTAGCCTGTGAATACGCTACAAAGATTTCGTCTCTTGTCTGTAATTCCTTAATTGCTTCCTGTTCAGTGATTCCCATGTCATTATCCTCTCAGTCCTGGTTTCCTGCTGTCGTATACGAAAATTCTATGAACCTTGTCCTGTCTGGCAGATTTCAAAACATATCGACAAAAACCTAATATAGGTTTTATTTTATAACAAAATTGCAAAAAAGTAAAGTCTAACCGTCAGTGTTTTTATGCAATTTTACCGCGTTCCATACTAGAACGTGTCCCCAAAATCATTTCTTCATACTGCACGCCCCAATTTTCGGCATATCTTGTCACGCCTGGCATCCACTGATCCGACAAGCCTTCTCTTATTTTGTCATAAATTCTACAATCTTATCAAGCTGTGCCAGCTGGTCTTCTTTCAGGGCAGACTTTACCGTTACCGTCTCTTCATAGATTTCCATATCTTTCATACCGGAAAGGATCTCTTTCATCTGCTTACCTGCAGTAGAAGCCCAGGTACCGTTTTCCAGAACTGCCACTTTTCTCTTCTGCAGATTGTGGGCAGCAAGTTCATGAAGCAGGGTTTCCATCTTCGGGAAAAGTCCTGCATTATAAGTCGGGCAGGCAAATACGATTCTGTCACAGCGGAATGCTTCCGCTACCAGATAGGAAGGATCTGTTACAGAAACATCATAAACCTTCACATTCTTCTCCCCTGCATCTGCCAGTCTGCCTGCCAGAACATCAGCTGCATTCTCTGTATTTCCATAAATGGAGGCATACATAACCACAATATTATGGTCTTCAGGTGTATAAGTGCTCCATTTCTGATACTTGTCAATAAACCATCCAAGATCCTCTCTCCAGATAGGACCGTGAAGGGGGCAGATCATGGCGATATCAAGTGTAAGGGCCTTTTTCAGGGCACTCTGAACCGGTCCGCCATATTTTCCAACAATATTTACCAGATATCTTCTGGCGTCATCCAGCCACTCTTCTTTAAATTTTACTTCATCTGCAAACACATTTCCATTCAGCGCTCCAAAAGTACCAAAAGCATCTGCGCTAAAAAGCACTTTGTCATATGCATCGTATGTAACCATTGCCTCCGGCCAGTGAACCATGGGGATCATAGCAAACGCAAGGGTATGTTTACCTGTACTGATGGTATCTCCCTCTTTGATCACAACTGCATGGGCATCCACATCAAAGGTAAAAAACTGTTTCATCATGTTAAAGGTCTTGGCATTTCCCACAACCTTCACTTCTGGGAATCTTCTTACCACATCTTCCACAATTGCACAATGATCTGGTTCCATATGGTTTACGATCATATAAGCCAAAGGTCTGTTTCCAAGGACATGCTCCAGATTTTCAAAAAACTGTCCGCTTACAGACTTGTCAACTGTGTCCAGAAGCACGGTCTGCTCATCCAGGATCACATAAGAGTTATAGGAAACTCCTCTTGGAATCGGGTAAATATTTTCAAAAAGGGCAAGTCTTCTGTCACTTGCACCGATCCAGTATAAATCTTCGTTTACTTTCTTCACATTGTACATAATGGTTCCTCCTAATGCTTTTGCTAAACAAATTCTGCAACACAGAATTCTCTGACTTTTGTATTTTCATCCTGTCAGGACTTTCATAACCAAAAACAGACAGGAAACACTCTTGTCTCCTGCCTATTTTATACCACTTAATTATGCTTCGTCAATTGCTTTTCCAATATCATGGCGCATATATTTATTTGCGAAAGTGATCCACTCTGTTGCCGCATAGGCATTTTTTCTGGCCTCTTTCAGATTGCTGCCTGTGGCTGTGATTCCTACAACACGTCCACCGTTTGTAACGATCTGGCCATCCTTAAACTTGGTTCCGGCATGGAAACAGTAATATCCCTCTTTATCCTTGAAATTCTCAAATCCATACATCGGGATTTCTTTCTCATATTTCACCGGATATCCGTCACTTGCGAGAACTACACAAACAGCGGCATTGTCCTCAAACTGAAGATCGATCTGATCCAGAGTTCCATCAATGCAGGCTTCCATAACTTCTACAATGTCGTTCTTCATACGCGGAAGAACAACCTGTGCTTCCGGATCTCCGAAACGGGCATTGTATTCCAGTACCTTCGGACCATCTGCTGTCAGCATCAGACCAAAGAAAATGATTCCTTTAAATTCTCTTCCTTCAGCGGCCATTGCATCCACAGTTGGCTGATATACATATTTCTTACAGAACTCATCCACCTCTTTTGTGTAGAAAGGACTGGGAGAAAAGGTTCCCATTCCGCCTGTATTTAAGCCCTGGTCACCGTCCTTTGCACGCTTATGATCCTGTGCGGAGGTCATGGTTTTAATTGTTTTTCCATCTACAAAAGAAAGAACGGAAACTTCACGACCAGTCATAAACTCCTCAATAACCATGGTATTTCCGGCGCTTCCAAACTTCTTATCTTCCATGATCTCTTTTACACCAGCTTCTGCCTCCTGAAGATTCTGACAGATCAGAACACCTTTTCCAAGAGCAAGTCCGTCTGCTTTGAGGACGATAGGGAATTTTGCTTCGGTGCGAAGATAAACCAGTGCCTTTTCCGGGTCATCAAAATTCTCGTATACGGCTGTTGGAATGTTGTATTTCTTCATCAGATCCTTGGAAAATGCCTTAGAGCCTTCCAGGATTGCTGCATTTTTACGAGGTCCGAATACCCGTAAACCACGGGATTCAAACTCGTCTACTATACCGCCTACCAACGGATCATCCATACCGATGATGGTAAGGTCTATCTGATTTTCCTGAGCAAAATCAGCAAGTTTTTCAAATTCCATAGCACCAATGTTCACGCACTCTGCATACTCTGCAATTCCTGCATTTCCCGGTGCACAGTAAATCTTATCTGCCTTAGGGCTTCTGGATACACTCCATGCGATTGCATGCTCTCTTCCGCCGCTTCCTACGATCAGTACTTTCATAATCTCCTCCTTAATCGCTGATAGTCACAATATGATCTTCTACTGAAATCTTTCCATTGGCAATGAGATTAATTGCTTTCGGAAGGATCTTCCACTCTGCCTTTTCCATTACACTTCTCTGAAGAGACTGTGGGGTATCATCCGACTCGATTTTTACTGCTTTCTGCAAAATAATAGGGCCGGTATCTGTACCTGTATCCACGAAATGAACAGTAGCACCTGTTACTTTCACGCCTCTTTTTAAGGCAGCTTCATGAACATGAAGTCCATAGTATCCTACGCCGCAAAAGGATGGAATCAGGGATGGATGAATATTGATGATCTTATTTGGAAATGCCTCCACGATCATAGGTGGAATTGCAACCAGATAGCCTGCAAGAACAATCAGTTCTGCACCGCTTTCCTGCAATTTCTTTAAAAGTGCCTTATGAAATTCTTCACGGTTTTCAAATTCTTTAGGTGAAATACAGACAGCCTCTATACCATGGTTCTTCGCTCTTTCCAGTGCGTAAGCATTTGGATTATTGCTGATCACAAGAGAAACTTCCGCGTTGGTGATCCTGCCGGAATCAATGGCATCCAGGATTGCCTGGAGATTGGTACCGCCTCCTGATACCAGGACAGCAACCTTTAGCATAATGTCACTCCCTTTTCTCCTGCTTCAATACGTCCTACTACGTATGGTGTCTCACCTGCTGCCTTGATTGCTTCCATAGTCTTATCTACATCAGCCGGATCAACTGCCAGAACCATACCAAGTCCCATGTTGTAGGTGTTGTACATCATCTTTTCTTCAATGTCTCCGGTCTTTGCAAGAAGCTTAAAGATCGGAAGTACCGGATAACTGTCTTTCTCGATCACGGCTCTTGTGCCCTCTTTGAGCATACGAGGTACATTCTCATAGAAACCGCCGCCTGTGATATGGCTGCATGCGTGGATCTTAACCCCTGCATCTTTAATGCTCTTAAGAGCTTTTACATAAATCTTGGTTGGTGCGATCAGCGCCTCACCAAGGGTAGTTCCAAGTTCATCATAATATGTGTCCAGAGACTCTTTTGTCATCTCAAACACTTTGCGGACAAGAGAGAAACCATTGCTGTGTACGCCTGAGGAAGCCATTCCGATCAGAACATCTCCGGTATTTAAATTCTCTCCTGTAATCAGGTCTTTTTTATCAACAACACCAACTGCAAATCCAGCCAGGTCATACTCGTCTACCGGATAAAATCCTGGCATCTCAGCAGTTTCGCCGCCGATGAGGGCTGCGCTTGACTGGCTGCAGCCTTCTGCAACACCTTTTACGATCTCAGCAATCTTCTCCGGATAGTTCTTTCCACAGGCAATGTAGTCCAGGAAGAAAAGAGGTTCTCCGCCTGCACATGCAATATCGTTTACACACATTGCCACACAATCGATTCCAACAGTGTCATGTTTGTCCATAATAAATGCCAGTTTCAGCTTGGTTCCAACTCCGTCAGTTCCGGAAACCAGTGTAGGCTCTTCCATATCCTTGAAGCTGTTCATGGAAAAAGCACCTGAGAATCCGCCGATTCCTCCAAGTACTTCTGGTCTCATAGTCTTTGCAATATGCTGTTTCATTAATTCTACTGATTTGTATCCTGCCTCAATATCAACGCCCGCGTTCTTGTAATCCATGCCTTTTTCCTCCCAGAATTTTATGGTTTCTATTATGGTGTTTATTATGGTTTTCATAGAAAGATCCTGCCTCGCAGGATTCTTCACCTGCATCAGCAGAAAAGGTTATTCTGCCCCTGCTGTATAATTCTATTTTGTATAAGCCTTATGTCCCACTTCCTGTAATTTCGCATCCTTGGCTTCGACCTGCTCTTTCAGCTCCTGGCTGTAGGCTTTCAGACGTGCAAGAAGCTCCGGATCGGATGTTGCAAGAATCTTCGCTGCAAGAAGACCAGCATTTGCCCCTCCGTTAATTGCAACAGTTGCTACCGGAATGCCGGATGGCATCTGTACAATGGAATACAGGGAATCTCTTCCCCCAAGTGATGTAGTGTGCATAGGAATTCCGATAACCGGCATCGGGAAAATCGCTGCGCACATTCCTGGTAAATGTGCTGCCATACCGGCACCTGCAATGATGACCTTAAATCCCTTTTCCTCAGCTGTCTTCGCATAATCAAAGAACACGTCCGGCTCTCTGTGTGCGGAGATGATACGCATTTCGTAATCAATCCCAAGTTTCTCCAGAATGTCTGCTGCCTTGCTCATTACCGGCATATCTGAATCACTGCCCATTACAATTCCTACTTTTGGCATAATATTCTCCTCTTTTAGTTATATTTAGAACTACCATTCGCGTAAATTCTACTAAGAATAACATTTTCTGTCAATACGATTGAGGCAAAGAAAAATTTTGTAGGGCTAATTAATTTTGCTGTTAGATTTTAAATTTTTCTTTATTCCTCAAAAGGTTTATTCAGTTCTTCCGTTCCGGCCAGCACAAATCTGCCATCCTCAATAATCGAAATTTTCTCCCCATTCTTTCCAGGAACACAGATGCTTCCCAATTCATCATAAGGAATGGTAATATCTGTATGACAGCCAAAGTACGCCTTGCTTATATCTTCTTTTCTTAGAATGGAGATTTCATTATCTCTTGCAATGATCTCTTTTCCATCCGGATTGTACATGGCAGTATCCTCAGACCAGCTGTAACAGGTATCACCTACTGCAAAATGGGGTCCCATTTTTTCTGCAATCAGAATAGGCAGCTTATCTGCAATGTTGTATTTCTTCGCAGCTACATAAGCCGTAGTATTCGTTCCGATTGCAAATTCACCCATTGGAAGTGTTGGATGATGGAACAGGATATTATCCTCAATATATTTTTTATTCTCTTCTTCATTTTCAAAATTTCCGCAGGAATAGGATGCAATTTTTCCATCTTTAAATTCAAGCTTCAGATCACGAAACTGAAGGCCTTCCAGATATACCTGGCTTACATGAAGAAGACCGTCTGTTCCGGAAAGAACCGGGGAAGTAAACACTTCACCAACGGGAATATTTACATCCGCTACACAGTTCTCGAAATTGGACTGCTTCGCCGGGTCGGTAAGAGTGTGCAGATGTATCCTGAGATCTGTTTCATTTGCTCCTTTTCCCTTTACAGATACCCATTCTGCAGTATCCAGAGTATCAATAAGGGTCTGCTGGATTTTCTGATAAAGCTGGTAATCCAGGGTGTTGATTTTCACGATCTGGCGGAAAATCTCCTCATAAGCACCGCCGATCTCAGGGACCGGATATGCAATAATGGTAAAACTTCTCTCATCACCTTTAATGTAGCGGTTTGTAATCTGTCCAGCTTCATTTTGCATCTCAATTTCCAGCTTCTGCTGGGCATCACTGAACTGCCATGCCTCTTTTACACTCACCGGTGAAAACGGAGCTTCCCCAAATACCTCAATGCAGGCTGGACCAGCGTGAACATACGCCAGCTCCTTATATTTCTCATAGGAAGTCTGCAGGGCACGAAGGCGCTTCTGCACAAAATCCTGATCCAGAAAAAGTGCCCCGTCCTGTCGATGATCATAGTCAAACTGCGGGTTTGCAACAGCGCCTGTATAGCCAATTCTATAAGAGCCGCGCCTGTTTACCGCATGGGTCGGATAGCGATATATAACTGGCTTCAGCCCCATCTCCTCAAACTGAAGAACTGCCGCTTTTACCATACGTTCAAAACCAAGGTTGTAGCGGATATTGACTGTTTTCTTTTTGCTCAGGTCTTTGTGTCCATTTACAAATCCCAAACGGTAGCCCTCTGTATAGGTTCTTGCGCAGGAATCGATTTCTTCCTGGGAAAGACCGTTAAGAAATGCAGCCACTCCAAGTTCATTCTCTGTAATGCATTCTCCAAACAGATACAGGTAACGAAGGTCTGAAAAATCAGAATTCATGATAATTTTTGCCGCAAAATCCAGCTCCGGGTCCACGCACTCTCTAGTGCGGTACTCTATCATATCCTGGCAGTAATCATTTGCATAGGAATTTAAAATCCCCCTCAATTCTTCTTCTGTAGGAATCTCTTCCTGAGCAAAAGCGCCATAAACTTCCAGAAACAGCTCCAGAAGCACAGTTATGTCCCACAGCCTCTTTTCAAAGGCATAGACCACAATACCACGCAGCTCTGCATACAGGAAAGAAAAGTCTTTTCCGTATTCCCCAAGCTTTTCACAGGCATAAACCGGATTTCCGTAACTGTTTTTATAATTTTCCGGAAGGATATCTGCATACAGATCACGATTCAGTTCTTTCCATTCATCTATAGATAAATCAGCCGCATCTGCAAGTTTCCTTGGTTCCCTGGTTTCTCCCAAAAATACAACGCCATCCATAATTTCCACATTTTTTTCAAGAAAAGCAGCTGTTTTCTGGAAAAAGTCCAGATATGGCATCTGTACTGCTTTCTCCTCTTTGATCTCACATACTCTTTCTTTTGCAAGAGCATAACGTTCCATCAGTAATTCGTCCACACGTTTCCCTCACTTTTCATTTTTTTATACGAAGCTATCCGTCACGGCACCGACAGCGCCTGTTTGAATAATTTTTTCCGCGATCAGCACACTTCTTATTCTTTTTTGGACATATCGTCGATCACATGTCCTTTTTCTACATGCTGGTCAATCAATTCCTGCATATATTCCCAGATTTTTGGTGCTCCCTCACCAGTACGGCGGTTTCGTGTGTAAATCTGACTTTTCTTCACGCCATGCTCTACCCAGCTGATTCCATCTGTAGCATTGTTCAGAAAAAGAGGCTGACTGTTGTCCAGCATGTGCGCATATTTGGCCTCTGGTGTTTCATAAGCTTCGAACTCTTCCCAAAGATTATAAAGCCATTTTCCCTGATCCTCCGGAAGAATACCGTAAATGCGCTGTGCAGCCGCTTCTTCTCTTGTATGCTGGGTAGCTCCCCCAACAGCGTCATAAGCATAGGTATCTCCAGCATCGATCTCTACCAGATCGTGAATCAGTACCATAGGAATGACTTTGGAAAGGTCAACTTTCTCTGGTGCATATTCTTTCAAAAGTACTGCCATAAGTGCCAGGTGCCAGGAATGTTCTGCATCGTTTTCCTTGCGTTTTCCATCCGCCAGATAGGTCTGACGCATAATATTTTTCACTTTATCTGCTTCCAGAATAAAGTCCAATTGCTTTTTTAAACGTTCATCCATATATATTCCCCTTCCCCTGTCTGATCAATTATTATTGCTTTCAAACGGATTTCCACAATACATACGCCGTGCTCTACAATCCGGTCAGGTACACTCCGATCCACACGATCAGAAACAGTCCATTGCTGATCGAACCGATAATACTGGTTTTATGGCTTCTGCCCTCCTCAGAAAAGCTGAGCAGTCCCATAATAAATCCGTATACGGAAAGAAGGGTGGCAAATAAGCCCACTCCTCCTACCAGAAACCCAAAGCTGTCATCCAGAAGATATGCCAGGACAACAGCCGTTATAAACAACAAAAAGGACGCTGCCGCCAGACCGGCAGACAGCTTCCCTTTTTTCGCTTCTTTTTTCTTTGTAAATGAATATCTATATCTTCTTGCCATAATGGAACTTTCTCCTAAATGGACATGTCTGCCCACGCAGGCATGTCAAAATATGAAAGTCAGCTGCTGCCATACAATATCCATAAATCCGCTTAGGTAAGCATGGCTCATTCATGGCTGCTATCCAGGACTTTCCTTCGAATATGATTGCAGATGAAAAAAAGAACATACCCCAAGGTTGCCCCCAGGGTGTTCAAAATCATATCATCCACATCAAAACAGCCAACCTTCGTGACCAGCTGGATCACTTCCACAGTCAGACTTAATATAAATCCTGATACACAGATGAGAAAACCGCTGTTCATTCTTCGGAAAATAACAGGAAGGATAAACCCGAAAGGCAGGAAGCCTATCACATTTCCGAATATGTTGGAAAATACTGCAAATGTGCCAAGCTGCTCCCGGTATATCCAGAACCTTCTGATTTCCACAAAGGGAATCAGATTATACCTGTATACCCGTTGCGCCTCTGCCGCCCTGCCATATTCCTCTGAAAAGAACAGAAAATAGACAAGAAAGATTATATAGATGGCGAACAGCAGGATTCCCATACGGCGAATTAAATTCTTCGTTTCCTTTTTCAAAAAAATCCCCTTAAATCATCATATCGGATTTGCCCTTCAGAAGTCTGGCACCATTCACGATCATGAGAATACCAGTGGTCACACCTGTCACCAGTGTGATGATCCCAAGTGCAATACTTCCGGCACCTACGCCAGATACGATTTTATAAAGCTTTTCACTCATCAGCATTTCCTCCTTTTATCATTATGCCGCCAGTTGCCGCAGCACACTTTCAGAATTTTTAATGCTGCATAGAATTCTCTTATTCTGCGCCGTACTGCTCATAGTATGCATCAATAGCAGCTTTTAATGTGTCATCAATGATGACTTTCCCTTTATACTCTTTGTTGTAAAGATGCTCTACTACCTCTGCCATAGTTACAATAGCAGTTGTCTTAAGGCCATATTTCTCCTCAATCTCCTTTAAAGCGCTCTTAGTACCCTGTCCGCGCTCCATACGGTCTACAGAAACCACAAGACCGATTGGAGAAACATCACCCTGGGCTTTGATGATCGGCAGAGTCTCCTGAATAGAAGTTCCGGCTGTCGTAACATCCTCGATGATCACAACCTTATCTCCGTCCTCAATCGGGCTTCCAAGAAGAATTCCCTTATCCCCATGATCCTTTACCTCTTTACGATTGGAGCAATAGCGGATATCCTTGCCATACTCCTCGCTGATTGCCATTGTCGCTGCAACAGTCAGCGGAATTCCCTTGTATGCAGGTCCAAAAAGCACATCAAAATCCAGACCGAATTTGCTCTCAATTGCTTTTGCATAATACTGGCCTAATTTTCTTAACTGAGCTCCTGTACGATAAAATCCTGTGTTTACAAAAAACGGAGTCTTTCTTCCGGATTTGGTTACGAAATCTCCAAATTTCAATACATTGCAATCAATCATAAACTCAATAAATTCCTGTTTATACTGTTCCATTTTTATCCTCCTCGTATATGGGCTGTATCTGTTATTGGTCTTTCTTAAATCATATTTGAAAAAGCTCTTGCATACGCCGGTTTCAAAGCAAAACCCGGTTACATTATTGTTCACTCCGTAATCAGTAATGTAAGCTTCGTGCTCTCTTTATAGTAGCACAAAATATGGGCATGGTCAAAATCTCTTTTAAACCGCGAAGTAAAACCTATTTCAGTGTTACTGTTCACTCCGTTCACAGTAACACGCTTCGCGATGCACAGAAATCATGCATTCGCATGATTTCGCGCCGCACTTCTCGGGTTTTCTGTGAACTACGTTCACAAAAAACACCTCGCGGAATGTCACCAGTGAACAGTAACCTATTTCACACATCCAATCAGCTCATTAATATCTTCCACTTTCTGTCTCTCAAGGAATGCAGCCATACCATCCACAACCTCCTGAGTAGTATATGGATTGATGAAATTTGCAGTTCCTACAGATACTGCGGTGGCGCCCGCCATAATAAATTCCAGGGCATCTTCAGCACTTGCAATTCCACCCATTCCGATGATTGGGATCTTCACTGCATTTGCCACCTGATAAACCATACGCACTGCCACAGGCTTCACAGCCGGACCGGACATACCGCCTGTTTTATTTGCCAGTGCAAACGTTCTGCGGTTAATATCAATCTTCATTCCGGTAATGGTGTTAATAAGGGAAACCACATCTGCACCGCCTGCTTCTGCTGCCCTTGCCATCTCTGTAATATCTGTTACATTAGGACTCAGCTTCATAATCACCGGCTGTCTGGCATATTTTTTTACTTCTCTTGTAATGGCCTCCAGAGCCTTGGGATTCTGTCCAAAGGCAATGCCACCTTCCTTTACATTCGGGCAGGATACATTGATCTCCAGCATATCTACTGGCTCATTTCCAAGACGTTCCACAACCTCACAGTAGTCCTCTGTGGTCTTTCCGCATACATTTACAATGATCTTCGTATCGAATTTCTTCAGAAATGGAATATCTCTCTCACAGAAAACATCGATTCCAGGATTCTGAAGACCGATAGCATTCAGCATTCCTCCTGTGGTCTCTGCCACACGGGGCGTAGGATTTCCAGGCCACGGCACATTTGCCACGCCTTTTGTCACGACTGCACCAAGATTATTCAGGTCTACAAATTCACTGTATTCCGCACCGGAACCAAATGTTCCAGATGCAGTCATTACTGGATTTTTCAGAGTCACTCCTGCAAGATTTACGCTCATTTTGCTCATAACTCCACCTCCGTACTTCTGAACACCGGGCCGTCTTTACATACGCGCTTATTGTGTACATGCGAATGGGCATCCGTTTCTGTGGACTGGCATACACAGCCAAGGCAGGCACCGATACCACATGCCATGCGCTCTTCCATGGAAACCCAGCAGGGGATTCCCTTCTCCAGTGCATAGGCCTTGATGGCGCGAAGCATAGGCTTAGGACCGCAGGCAAAAATCACGTCTGCTTCCAGGTCATTCTCCCGGATCGCATCCATTACATTTCCTTTGGTTCCGGCAGAGCCGTCTTCTGTTGCAATGTATACCTCGCCATTTTTTTCAAATTCCTTATTTAAAAATAGCTCATCACGATAGCCAAGAACTGCGATCTTCTTAGCATCCAGCTGCTTCATGGTCTCCAGCATAGGCGGAACACCGATTCCTCCGCCCATAAGGAATACCTTCCTGCCAGCAGCCTCTTCCAGCGGAAATCCATTTCCAAGAGGTCCAAGAAGTTCAAGCTGTGCACCTGCATGCAGTCTGGAAAAGCTTTCTGTACCTGTTTTCGGACCTGTTACACGATAGACAAGGCGAAGTGCACCTTTTTCTTTATCAATTTCACAAAGACTGATAGGGCGTGGCAGCAGTTTGCTTCCATCCTGTGTATAAACGGAAACGAACTGTCCCGGCTTCGCATTCCCTGCAATGGTCTTTGTCTGAATCCACATGCTGTAAATGTCTTTTCCAATACATTCCTGGCTGAGGACTGTACAGGTTTCTTTTACCTTTGTACCCATTTTCTTCCTCCTAGCGGTTCTCAAGTGCAGTGCTGATATCAAGAATCATGTCTTTCACTGCCTGACGGGAAGCATCTGCATAGTTCGCTTCACCAAACTTTGCGTATTTTTCCTGCTTGTAAGCTGCAATAATTCCTCTGGAGGAGTTTACGATAGCGCCAAGACCATCTTTGTTAAAGAAATGTACAAGATCTGCACCCTTACCACCCTGTGCACCATATCCTGGTACCAGAATAAAGGTTTTTGGCATAAGTTTTCTTAATACTTTGCCCATTTCCGGATAGGTAGCACCTACAACTGCGCCTACATAGCTGTAACCGTCTCCCATAAGCTCATCTCCCCATTTGGCAACTTTCTCACCAACCCACTCATAGAGAGGACGTTTTTCAATTATTCTGTCCTGGAACTCACCGCTGGACGGATTGGAGGTCTTAACCAGAACAAAAATTCCTTTTTTCTCTTCTTTACAAACATCCATGAAAGGCTTCACTCCGTCTGTTCCAAGATATGGGTTTACAGTTGCAAAATCCTCATTAAATGGAACATAAGTCTTGCTTCCTACCTGAACCTTTCCAAGATGTCCAACGGCATAAGCTGCAGATGTGGAACCGATATCACCACGTTTAATATCTCCAATTACTACAAGGTCTTTTTCCTTGCAATAATCTACAGTACGCTTGTAAGCCATAAGTCCCGGAATTCCAAACTGTTCATACATAGCGATCTGCGGCTTCACAGCAGGAATCAGATCATATGTGGCATCCACAATTCCCTTATTGTACTGCCAGATTGCTTCTGCAGCACCTTCCAGAGTCTCTCCGAATTCCTTGAATGCAGCTTCCTGGATCTGCTTCGGAATATAATTCAGCATTGGGTCAAGGCCTACTACAATAGGGGCTCCGGTTTTCTTGATATTGGCAATAAGTTTGTTGATCATGGGTGTTTCCTCCTTAATATGTTTTCCTGGAAATTTCATTTTTTTCTTATTTAGTAGCAGAATCCTTGTACACAATCTTACCGTCGCAAATAGTGTATAGGATCTTTCCTTTCACCTCTTTGCCCTCAAATGGGGTGTTTTTGCCTTTGGAAACAAAGTCCGCTTTGTGAATGGTATATGGATTCTTAATGTCCGCGATTATCACATCTGCCGGATGTCCTTTCTGTAAGGTTCCACATGGCAGGTTCAGAATCTGAGCCGGATTGTAGCTCATCTTCTCTACAAGCTGGGAAAGAGTGAGGATTCCAGTCTCTACAAGAGCGGTGTAACTAAGTGCAAAGCTGGTCTCGATTCCCACAATTCCGAAAGCTGCGGTTCTCATGGAACCGGTTTTGTCTTTCTGGGTGTGTGGGGCATGATCAGTGCTTATCACCTGAATGTAGCCCTCCTTCAGACCTTCAATCAGCGCATCCACATCTTTTCTGGTACGGAGAGGCGGATTCATTTTATAGTTTGGATCATCTCTTTCAATATCATCAGATGTGAGTATAAAATGATGGGGGCAAACTTCTGCTGTTACATTCTCAACGCCTTCTGCCTTTAACATTTTCATCATAATTGCAACACCTTTTGTAGAACAGTGGCAAAGGTGCAGCTTAGCGCCTGTCTCAATGGCAAGCAAAGAATCTCTTGCCGCAATGGTATCTTCTGTGGAATTGCAGATTCCCGGAAGCCCAAGGCGTTTGGCGTTCTCATCCTCATTCATGCAGCCATTCCCACGAAGAGACATATCCTCACAGTGGTCAAAGATAGGAAGTCCGGCTTTCACGGCTTCTTCCATCGCCTGCTTGCAAAGGCTTGCTTTCATAACAGATTTACCATCTTCGGAAAGAACAGGTACTCCTGCTGCTGCCATGCCTGCAATATCAGAAAGCTCTTCCCCAAGTTCTCCCTTTGTCATGGCTCCTGCCTGGAGCACATGAATAGCGGAAACCTGCGCAGCTTTATTTTTCACATAGTTTGCACGGTCAGGGCTGTCAATAACCGGTGTGGTGTTCGGCATCGCCACTACAGTAGTCACACCGCCTCTTGCAGCTGCATGGGAACCGGTTTCAATGTCTTCCTTCTCCGTCTGTCCAGGATCACGAAAATGTACGTGAAGATCCACAAGGCCTGGCATTACTACCAGTCCCTTAGCGTCTATAATCTTGTCATCTTTATCCTTTGCTTCCAGCTTCTCTCCCACTTTTTGGATTACGCCGTCGTCCAGATAAACATCCGCAATTTTATCAATCTGAGCAGCCGCATCCACAACACGTCCGCCTCGAATCAGAATACCCATTTGGTTCTCTCCCTTCTGGTATAACGTAAACTTTATCACAACCTATCATACACGAATTTTTTCATTTAATAAAGAGTTTTTTTCCCTTCCGGCATTTTTCCTTATATCTTCCATCCAATTATATTTTTTGTTGCACAATTTTAATTATCCTTGACTTTTTTTAGTTCAGGTTATATAATCAATCCATGTCGAAGATTATTTAATGTAAAATCACTAGTTTTTAGAGATTATATATTTACATGATATAGTCTGTAAAATCTGGTGATTTTTTTCGCCAGAACATCTTTTTAATTTTTTATTTTTTATGGAGGTAACTCAAAATGAACAAGGGCACTGTAAAATGGTTCAACGCTGAAAAAGGTTATGGTTTCATCACAGGAGAAGACGGAGCTGATGTATTCGTACATTTTTCTGCAATCAATGGTGAAGGCTTCAAATCTCTTGAAGAAGGCCAGGCTGTAACATATGACTTAACAGAAGGCGCTCGCGGAATGCAGGCTGCTAACGTTACTAAGTTATAATTGAAGCAACTGAAGCAGAAATTTCCCCTCGGAATCATATCCGGGGGGAATTTTTTATGTAATAAGAAATCTCCTCAGAATTTCCTATTATAAAAAAATCCCTACCTGGCAGGATTACACTGCAGCGGAAGGGTAAATATCGCCCAAGACGCCCCACCGTAGGCGGAGAGTCCTGTAGACAGGATTCTTTTTATTGTTATTATATAAACAAAATGGGGACAGATCCGAAATCCATCCCCATCGTTTTAAGCTGCCTCAGGCAGTTTTTTCTTATATTTTCTTATATTTCATACTTATTCCGCCTCTGAATCTGCACTAAGTCCATTCAGATAAGAATCCAGTGCAGAAGTATCCATAACAGTCTCTGTCGTCACAGTCTCCTGACCTTCTGTAACCTTTCCGTAAACAGAATAACCAATCCAGCATACAGCAACCATACACGCAACAAGCGCTGCCAGTTTCTCAATAGTAAGGATCAGTTTCTCCTTTTTCATAATTTTCTCACGGTTTGCTTTTTCTGCTTTATAGGCATCTACTTTCTTCTGACTCATAGCCGCACGTCTCCTTTGGGATAAAATATCAACTTAGATGAGTATATCATATTTCCCAACAAAATGGAAGTATGTTCACTTACAGTTCACAAAAAACGCCTCGCGAAATGTTATCAGTGAATACGCTCTAGAGCATGTTTGAAAAAGGCTTTCTGCAAGATGTGCGTCATAATTTGTGGGAGATTTTGTCCGGATGAGGGCGCCGTAGCGGGCTACGGCAACCGAATTCGTACAAAATATACCGCAAAGTGGGGCGTGCAGATTGCGGGAATGATTTTTCAAACAGGCTCTAGCATCAGACAGCTACAATAATTCCTCCATCATTTGCATACATACTGCTGACACCGGCTGTGTCAAGAACCACAATATCAGCCAGCTTCATCTTCTCCTGGATGGCTTCTTTAAGCATATTTGCTTTCTTCGGGCTGTTGCAGTGGGAAATAGCAAGAATTTTGTTCTCACTGTTTTCTGTCACTTCCACAATTTTATCCACCATTTTCACAAGCGCCTTATTCATTCCTCGTGCCTGATCCAGCTGGCAGATTGTCCCCTCCGGAGTAGACCCCATGATTGGTTTAATCTTAAGGGCTGTTGCCACAAATGCCTTCACACGGCTGAGGCGGCCATTTTTACGTAAGGTTTCCAGATTCTCCAGCACAAAAAAAGTGTGCTGTTCTTCAATATATTTATTCACAACGCTGACAACATCCTCAAACGGAAGGCCGGCATCCTCACACTGTGCAATTTTCATTGCAATCAAAGTCTGCCCTATAGAAGCAGAACAGGAATTGAAAACATGAATCTGAACGCCTTTCTTCTCCTCATGAAGAAGACTTGCTCCGAGCACTGCACTGTTATAGGAACCACTGAGTTCAGCGGAAAGAGTAACGCAATATATATGTTCAGCTTCGCAGTCAAATACCTTTCTGTAGCTTTCAGGCGACGGGCATGCTGATTTCGGACATTCCGGGCAAGCAGCAACTTTCTGTAAAAAATCCGCCTGGTTAAATGTCTCGTCATCTATTATATTCTCACTTCCGACAGTCAGTGTAAGCGGTACGGAAGCAAATCTTTCATCCTGTTTCCACTGCTCCAGAAGTTCTCCACAGCTATCTATCACAATTTTATAACTCAATTATATCGTCCTCTTTTCCGTAATATGTAGTTTTAAATACCACATCTATATTAACACATTACTATGTGTTTGAAAAGAGTTTTTTCTTCCATTTTCCCCAAAATTGCTTTATAATGGTTATTGTTCACTGGCAACTGATTTTCATATATTGATGTCGTCGACAGGCGACATGCCCTTTAGAAAGGAGGTTCTTATGCTCGCTTTAAAAATCACTGACCAAAAGAATTTTACCAATAAGCTTTTTCTTGGAGATACCTTCGATCTCTTCTGGCTGAACCAGGCAGAGATCATTACCAGCAATGTTTTTTCCATTGACGGCAAACTACAAACTGATTTTTTCGATAATGACGAGCAGGAATTTTTAACTTCCAGCCACCGTACGTTCTCTCTCTGGAAAGAAGTAAAACCATTTTGTTATTCTGTTATCCGTGGAAAAAAAGCGCCTCTTTCTTTCAAAATCGTGCTTCAGTTTTCTCCGAATAAGACCGCTGCATTATTGCAGAGTTCTGCATTTTCAATTTCTCCCGAAATGATAACAGGTCTGTATCTGAATCTCCAATATAAGAATAAGACCTTGCTTTGTATTACCGGAACATCTATGAAAACCTTTCTCCCCGGTAAAGAACTGGACCACCTTTGGGAGCAATATGTGATGGATTTTTTTCATCGCAGCGGATTATCCGTAGAAGAAGTTTAATCCTGTCAGAATAGGTTCTCCATTATTTTTCCACTAGAGCTATTCTGGCATTCCACGTCTGGAACCTTGCTTTCTTTTTCATCTCCCAGATAAAAGGCGATCATATCTACAAATTCACTGTTGGTAGGTCTGTATTCCAGAGGATATCCGGCAATCTCTTCCAATCTTTCCCGATGATTTTCCCAACATACATTTACAATTGTACGAATATCATGCTCAATATTAGATGGCTTGGATTTAAATTTCTTTGCAAGCCTTGGATAAATATCTTTCGTGATCTTCATTGGTCTTTCCTGAAATTCCATTGTCATGCGTATGGCTTCTGCTACAAAATAATATCCTTTATATTTCGATGTCGCACCAAGTTTGCGTATCGTGCCGTATACCTCTCTCATTTTTGTCCCTCCCACAATAAGTTATACTTCTGATTCTGCATCTGCAGTCAGCCCTTGATTTGCCTCTACATATAATACGAGTTAAATTTGCCTTTTTTAGCATTTAGAGACGAAAATTAAGAAAATTGTAATATTTTTTAGGGATTTCGAGATAAAATTCTATAGAAAAGCAGAATAACAGGATAAACTTTTCCAATTTTTCATATAAAAAGGACAGGCGTCCTAAATGCAATACTCATTTAAACGTCTGTCCCTTTTTGTCATAACTTATTTTGTCAGCATAAGCAGAATTTCATTACTTCTCTGAACAAATCTGGTCATCTCTTCCGGTGAAAGCTGTTTATGACTCAGCATAGCAAGATCATACAGTTCCTCGCAAATAACCGGGGTCTTCTCAGAATCCTTGTTATCTGCTACAAACTGAACCAATGGATGTTTCGCATTCAGAACCAGAGTTTCCTGACCGCCAAACATAGATGGATCCATGCCGTACATATTGTACATCTTCATCATATCCTGCATACGGCGGCTCTCTTCAGAAAGAGTCATCATAGCAGCAACTTTTTCATTTTTCAGATTCTCAACCTTCACTTCCAGTTTGTCATTCTTCAATGCTCCTCTGAATACTTCTGTAAGAGTCTTGGAAGTCTCCTCGTCAGCAGCTTCCTCTCCACGCAGTTCTTCTGTAAGATCTGCATCAATTCTCTTAAACTGGATAGTCTGATCCTTCTGCTCCAGATGGGAAATAAAAGCGCTGTCAATATTGTGTTTCAGAATAACAGCATCCTTCTTTGCCTCACGGAACATGTTAATATACTGACTCTGCTGAACCTCATCTGTTACATAGAAGATAGTAGTCTTCTCAGGCTCTTTCTCGTCTTTCGCGCCGTCCTCTTTCTTCTCTTCTGTGGATTCAACAGTCTCTTCTGTCTTAGTCTCATCTTCTGGTTTCTTGTTCTCTTCGATGCAATCTTTCAGAGTCAGATATTTGCCATCAATGTTCTTGAAGAGGATATAATCATTCATCTTATCTGAGAACTTGCTGTCCTTAATGCAGCCATATTTGATAAATGGACTGATATCATCCCAGTATTTCTCGTAGGACTCACGGTCTGTTTTACACATTCCGGTAAGCTTGTCCGCTACTTTCTTTGTAATATACTCGGAAATCTTCTTCACGAAGCCATCGTTCTGCAGTGCGGATCTGGATACATTCAGTGGAAGATCCGGACAATCAATTACACCTTTCAGAAGAAGCAGAAATTCTGGAATTACTTCCTTGATGTTATCTGCGATAAATACCTGGTTATTGTACAGTTTGATCGTACCTTCGATGGAATCATATTCTGTATTGATTTTCGGGAAGTACAGAATACCTTTCAGGTTAAACGGATAGTCCATGTTCAAATGAATCCAGAACAAAGGCTCCTTATAATCCATAAAGACTTTACGGTAAAACTCTTTATATTCCTCATCTGTACAACTGTTTGGATGTTTCATCCACAATGGCTCCGGATCACTTAAAGATACCGGACGTTTATTGATTTTTACTTTATCTTTTGCAGGAGATACTTCTACGACTTCTTTCTCACCTTTGTCATTCTCTTTCTCCTCAGTCTTAGCATCCTCGTGGATACGCTCTACAATTACATCATCATCACGAAGCTCAGCCTCATCAATGGTCTCATACTCCTGCGGTGCATTTTCCTTAGACAGATAGATATTTACCGGCATGAAAGAACAATATTTCTCAATAATCTCTCTCATACGATATTCGTTGGAAAACTCTGTACTCTCATCATTTAAAAACAGAGTAATTTCAGTACCAACTGTAGTCTTATTGCCTTCCTGCATATCATACTCTGTACCACCATCACAGGTCCAATGTACTGGAGCAGCGCCCTCTTTATAAGAAAGAGTATCAATATGAACTTCATCTGCTACCATAAATGCTGAATAAAAGCCAAGTCCAAAATGACCGATGATCTGATCATCCGTGGTCTTATCTTTATATTTGGAAAGAAACTCAGTAGCTCCTGAAAAAGCAATCTGTGTAATATACTCTTCCACTTCATCGGCCGTCATACCAAGACCTGTATCAATAAACTTCAAAGTCTTCTCTTCCGGATTCACAATAACTTGTACTTCAGCTTTGTAATCATCCGGAAGTGTGTATTCACCCATAACATCAAGTTTCTTAAGCTTCGTAATTGCATCACAACCATTGGAGATTAACTCTCTTGCAAAAATGTCGTGATCAGAATATAACCATTTCTTTATAATTGGAAAAATATTTTCACTGTTAATTGATAAACTACCATGCTTCTCAGCCATGCAGCTCACTCTCCTTTGTCTTCTTAATTATACAAACTATAGTAATACCAAACTGACTAAAAGTCAAGGAAAATTTAGCACTCGTTTTAATTGAGTGCTAGTAGTTTTTATTAAAAGAAGGGAGACCATTTCTGGTCTCCCTCATTCGTTCTGCTCTCATTCACAATTACTGTTTATCTGAGAATCCACTATTATTTTTTCTTATTGCGGTAAACAAGTATTCCTGCAATTAATACAATCGCAACAATCAGAATAATTACAAATGGGAGGATTGGAGTATTATCCCCGGTCTTTACTGCATTCTTCTGATTTGCATCTGTTTTGTCTGCAGCCGGTGTCAGAGTCTGATTCGGTGCAGCATTTACAGTGAAATTAACCTGCTTGGTATCCTGTGTTCCAGTGTTTACCCAGTTGCTTCCATCAAACTGCTGCTGATTATATGTGACAGTCAAAGTATAATTTCCATTCTTGCCCATGCGGAAAGTTGCAGAATATGGTGCGCCGTCCCAGCTTCTTGCCTCAAGAACCTCCCAGTTCAGCGGCTGATATCTTACATCTCCCTTAATCGGATTTTCAATATCCATACCTGCGCCAACTGCAGTGAAAGTAATCTTGGTCTCTGTAGTATAGTTTCCATCGGAGCTGATTCCTGTGATACTGTTATTCCCTGCATCAGATACAATCGGTCCACGGCTTACAGTGACATTAACAGATACTACAAGGCTCAGGTTATCCGGATTGGTAACACCGTCTGGAAGAGCAGCAGTACCTTTCACAGAGAACTTCTGTGCTTCTGTACTGTTCTGATTATATGCACTGCCCTTTACATCCCATTTTACAGAGGCATTCATATCGCCCTTGTTTGTAGTAATCTTAACAGTAGATGGAAGCTGCAGTCCAGCTGCTGACTTCTCAACCCCGTTTGCCAGACTGATATCAGATACTTTGCCTACAGCTGTAAGCTTGGCAGCAGCTTCTGTTACTGTAAAGCTTACTGGAATATTCAGGTAATCTGTCTGATCTGTCTTAATGGAAACAGTCTGTGTATAGGTTCCTGCTGCCAATCCAACTGCCGGTGCAACAGTAAAGGATACAGACTGGTTTGCATTTGCCTCTAATTCTGAAGCAGACGGAGCACTTACTGTAAATTCGTTTCCGCTTACACTTACAGCAATACCGGTTAATTTCACATTTCCAGTATTGGATACATTGATTGTAACTGCAGCTGGTGCTTCTTTGTAACCAGCTTCTTTACTGTCGAATTTCACTTCGGAAATGTCGGTAGTAAATGAAGGAGCTGGAGTAATCTCCGGAGTCACTTCCGGGGTGACTTCTGGTGTTACTTCCGGAGTTACCTCTGGGGTGACTTCTGGTGTCACTTCTGGGGTGACTTCTGGAGTTACCTCTGGTGTCACTTCCGGGGTGGTTTCCGGTGTAGCTGGTTTCTCTGCTGGCTGCTGATCTGTATTCGTATCATCCTGCTTCTGCTCAGCTACTGTAAGCTTTGCAATAAAGGAAACCGTTACACCTTCCTCTGTTTCATAAGTGATCGTATCACTGTATTCTCCAACAGCTGTACCTTCTCTTGGCATAACCCATGCATCAACTGATTCTCCAGCCGCAAGAGAACCCAGATCCTTTACCATAAAATGTTCCGGACTGATTTCTTTGAAATTAAGAGTGCTGTTGCCAGTATTCTTAACAGTTACATTCTTAGTCATGGAAGAGTTTGCATTTTCCTGTGTGAAGCCTGCATTTACGGTTCCAAAATCAAGTACTGCAGTACCATCTTCTGCAGTATTTTCTGCAACAATTTCTGCTGTATACGCAGGTTCCTGCTGGGCAGGGGATTCAGCTGAAGTTCCCTGATTTGCATCCTCAGTCTGTCCATTCTCAGGAACTTCCAGATAGCCTTCTGTTCCAATGTTAATCACACTGTCATCTGTAGTGATCTCAGACTGGGAATTGTCAGCAGAATTCTCTGTGTCCTGTCCATCTGCCGGCTGCATAACATCAGCGGAAGAATCAGTTGGTTCATCAGCACCAATGTCAATTACTTCCTCGGTTTGTGTATCTTCTGCTACATCCTGAGCCGGCTGTGTGTTCTCATCTGTCTGAGAACCTTCCGCAGGTGTATCCTCTGCTGCAATTTCCTGAACAGGGGCTTCCTCTGCCGGTACAGCCTCCTGCTCTTCCTCTGGAAGCTCGGTTGTCTCTTCCGGAGCTTCTTCCGGTGTAGCCACGATTTCAACTGTATTTACTTTCAGTTCTCCGGTTATGCCCATTTCGGTCTTTCCGGTAATTTTCAGCTCGATCTTATTTCCAAGATCTTCATCAACAAGCTTATAGGTCTTCTCAGTGCCTACTTCAGTGAGCTGATCTCCAACTTTTCTTGACCAGCTGAACGTTACATAATCGTCTGTAAGTCCTTCCGGTGTAACCTTTTCATAATCGGCGCTAAGCTCAGAGCCTACAGCTGCAGTTCCCTTAATCTTAAGCTGACCTCCAAGTTCTCCCTCTGGTGCTGCTGCCGCAAATACCAGAGACGGAAGCAATGAAAGCATCATAAGAAAAGTCATGACCATTGCTATAATTTTCCTAGGTCTCATATGCCATCCTCCTTTACATTCCCCTTTTAGGCTGACCTGTAACATTATTGTAACATATTTTAAACATTTTCACAAGCACTTTTATTTTATTGTAATTCTTACAGTGCATGTGACAGTGCTACTGTTCGCTCCGCGCACCGCAACCACTTCGCGCTGCACAGGAATCATGCATCCGCATGATTCCGCGCCCAGATTCTCGGGTTTTCTGTGAAATTTGTTTACAAAAAACACCTCGCGGAACATTGCCAGTGAACCATAACGCGATAGTTGCTGGTCACTTCTTTCTCCGGAAAACATCTTATGGGATGTATCTTCTCTTCTGAACAGTAACACATTATGTTCTCTTGTTTAGTGTCATTATAGCAACCTGATTTTATACTTATGTAATATGAATTTATCCGATAACTGTTCGGAATTCCAACCGGACATACTGCCTTTTCGCCAGTTTCATCACCTTATGTGAAAGTCAGTTACTCTGCAGCTGCAAACCTCTGCTTCAAAAGATCATCCCTCCACAATCAGATATTTTCCATCTGGAAGGGCAAATACTTCACTTGCTTCTTCTAATTCTTCATTACTCATGCCATCCACATCTGCACCCATTCCAGACAGATATTTTCGCACTTCGTCAATAGAATCTGCAACTACAGCCATGCAATCCTCCAGGAATTCCTCTGCTTCTTCGTAAGTTTCTGCAACCGGTTCATCAAAAAGCTGCTCCTGTTTTTCCAAAAATGTCTGAATACACTCCTCTGTATACATTTTTCCGACCTCCTGTTTTATAATAAAAGTTATAACTGTTTAGAGCATGCTAAATAATTATCAAAATTTTACTCTTCGCATTTTTCCTCATATAAATCAAGAATATCCTCTGGAGAATCCACAAGATAGTCCGCTCCATTTTTCAGCAGTTCTTCTTTTTCCCTGTATCCCCACAGAACACCTACCGTGTACATCCCGGCTGCTTTTCCAGTTTGCATGTCTGTTCCGGAGTCTCCCAGATACATACACTCTTCTGGCTTAATTCCAAACTGCTCCGCGATTTTAAGCGGACCATCCGGTGCTGGTTTCTTTCTTACAGAATCACTCTGTCCCATAACTGCATCAAAAATCTGAGACCCAAACATTCTTTCTACCACTTTCACGGCTGCTTCATGTGGTTTATTTGAGCACACCCCCAGCTTCACGCCTCTTTTTTTCAACTCTTTTAAGGTTTCCGGCATTCCCGGATAATGCTGTATTTTGTAAAATGGGTCTTTATCAAATTCTTTTCTATATAACGCTCTTGCTTCCTCATAGTGCAGCAATTCCGGATCTCCTGCATCGACCAGAAGTCTTTTTACCAGCATGTCAGCACCGTTTCCGCAATAATATCTGTAATTTTCTATAGGCATTGGTTTCAAACCGTATTTTCTTACAACTTCATTTCCTACAACAGCCATGGAATCCAATGTGTAGGCTAAAGTTCCGTCCAGATCAAAAATACATGCTTTTATCATTTTCTCATTCCCCTTATATTGATTTTCATTTTCTTAAGTTCATAAACCAGTCTTCCTACAGGAAGCCCAACCACATTATTGTAGTCTCCGCAGATTCCTTTTACGTAAATTCCAAATTTCCCCTGGATTCCATAGCTTCCTGCTTTATCCATAGGCTCCCCTGTTTTTATATATTCCAGAAGCTCTTCCCTGGAAACAGGATAAAATTCAACATCGGTCCTTTCACTGAAAGTATAAGGCTTCCAGATACCCTGTTCTTTTACAAGAAGGGTTACACCGGTATAGACCTGATGGGATTTCCCCTGAAGTTTTAACAATGTATCTAATGCATCTTCTTCATCTGACGGCTTTCCAAGAATCTTTCCTTCAAATGCAACTACGGTATCCGCACCAATGATCAGACAAGGTTCACTTTCATTTTCAAGTCTGTCTGCAACCGATATTGCTTTATCCTGCGAAAGCTTTTCCACCGTTTCCGCTGGATCTGTCAGGTTGGTTTTCTCTTCCCCATTGCTTACAACCACAGAAAAATCCACACCGGTTCTTGCAAGCAGTTCCTTTCTTCGTGGGGACCCCGAAGCCAAAACAATTTTCTCCATAATCTCTCCTTTTCTGTCTTAACAGTATAACCCTCCATTTATATGGGTGCAACGATTTTTTTCTTTTCTTTTTGCGTAAAAAGTATTACAATATAAACAACTCCATTAAGCTTTGTTTAGACAGATGGAAAATACCGAAAGGAGCAGACAATATGGCTAAGATTAACAAATATTGGGGAATGGTTGCACTCGGAGCAGCAACAGCAGTAGCCGGTGCCGTAGCAGCAGCTTTTGCAAAAAGACGTGCTTTGGAAGAGGCAGCTGACCTTGAAGATGATTTTGAAGATGAGCAGGAAGCTGACGAGCAGCCTGAAGCAAAGGATGTCCACGAAGATTTCGTAACCTGGGAAGCAACTTCCGAAGATGAAAAAGATGATGAAACCGAAGGCTCTGAGGAGCCTGATTCACAAGAAAGTTCAGAGGATACAGAAGAGGATTCTGTTGAAAATGCGGAAGATCAGAATAATGCTATAGCCGATGCTCTTGAAAAAGCAGCGAAAGATGAAGATAAATTCGAGGAAGAACTGGCTGAAGCTGAGAAAGAGCAGGACGAAGAAGAAGCTTCTATCCACATTGATTAATTGCAGGTAAATTCATAATTATCCCGTATTTCACAAATAGTGACAATCAGGCTTGTCACTTTCGTTGACAGTATTTAGATTTCACTTTGCAAGAAGAAGTTCCAACAGAATTTTCTATTGCAAAAACCCCCACGGCAATTTGAATATAATTTTCCGTGGGGGTTTCTTTTACGCTTTTGGAAGTTTAAATGAACTCTTAAGAGAAACAATACGGTTAAATACCGGTGCCCCTTCTTTGGAATCATGAATGTCTGCACAATAAAAGCCATTTCTTACAAACTGGTAACTATCCAGTCCTTTGGCTTTCAGAAGCTCTGGTTCAACATAAGCAGACATCTCTATAAGAGAATTCGGGTTCAGATTCAGTTCTCCTGTCTCTTTATCATAAACACCCTTTTCCTCATCTACGATATTCTCATAAAGACGTACCGGAACCTTACCTGCATTTGACGCTTCAACCCAGTGAATGGTTCCTTTTACTTTACGTCCGTCAGGTGCATTTCCGCCCTTTGTTTCCGGATCATAAGTACAATGTACAGCAGTAACTGTTCCATCATCCAATGCCTCGAAACCTGTGCATGTAACAAAATATGCATTCATAAGACGAACTTCCGTACCAAGGAAAAGTCGTTTGTATTTCTTTGGAGGATCGATCATAAAGTCTTCTCTTTCAATATAAAGTTCCTTTCCAAATGGAACCTTTCTGCTACCAAGGGCTTCATTTTCCATATTGTTCGGAGCATCCAGATATTCCACCTGTCCTTCCGGATAATTGTCAATGATCAGTTTGATCGGATCAAGGACTGCCATATAGCGAGGAGCCTTTAATTTCAGATCCTCACGGATACAGTACTCGAGCATTGCATAGTCTACTGAACTGTCAGCTTTGGATACACCACAAAGTTCCACAAACTTCTGAATAGATTCAGGTGTGTAACCACGGCGACGTAAACCGGAAATAGATACCAGTCTTGGATCATCCCATCCGTCAACAATTCCATTCTCTACCAGCTTCTTAATATAACGCTTACCTGTTACTACATTCGTCAGATACAGCTTTGCAAACTCAATCTGCTTCGGAGGATGTGGATATTCCAGTTCTCTTACAACCCAGTCATATAATGGTCTGTGATCTTCAAATTCCAGAGTACAAATGGAATGTGTAATTCCCTCAATTGCATCCTCAATAGGATGAGCAAAATCATACATCGGGTAAATACACCAGGTATCTCCTGTTCTGTGATGGCTTACATGAGCTACACGATAGATAACCGGATCTCGCATGTTCATGTTTGGAGAAGCCATGTCAATCTTTGCTCTCAGAACTTTCTCACCATCAGCATATTTGCCTTCTTTCATCTCTTCAAAAAGCTGAAGATTCTCTTCTACAGTTCTGTTGCGATACGGACTCTCTTTGCCAGGCTCCTTTAAAGTTCCACGATATTCTCTGATCTGGTCCGCAGTTAAATCGCAGACATATGCCTTACCCTTTTTAATCAATTTTACTGCAGCTTCATACATCTGTCCGAAATAATCGGAAGCGAAGAACAGTCTGTCCTCCCAGTCAGCTCCCAGCCATTTTATATCGGCTTTAATGGACTCAACAAACTCAGATTTCTCCTTAGTCGGATTGGTATCATCAAAACGCATGTTGAATTTACCATTGTACTCTTTCGCCAGTCCGGCATTTAAAAGAATGGATTTGGCATGTCCTATATGAAGATAACCGTTTGGCTCTGGCGGAAAACGTGTATGAACGGTGTCATAAACTCCTTCTGCCAGGTCTTTATCAATGATATTCTCAATAAAATTTTTGGAAACCTTTTCGTTCTCCATGGTTCTCCCTCCTGATATCAACTCTTTTATAGCATAAATTCCAATATCTGTCAGAGCATGTTAAAAAATTTTCTTCAATATGTGTATCGGGAATAATTTCTCAAACATATTCTGTTCTTTGATGATTTATCTTATCATAAATAGGTGCATTTTAAAAGTTTTTCTTAAAAAATTGTTGATTTTTATCCCTATCTATGAGAGTATATTAATTTATGCTACAAAAAAATCCCTGATATATAATCAGGGATTAAAAAGAGCTGATGACGGGAATCGAACCCGTGACCTCCGCCTTACCAAGGCGACGCTCTACCGACTGAGCCACATCAGCACTCTCATGTCCGGCATTTCTGCCGCTCACAGTTGATTATATTACCAGAAGGTTATCTTATTGTCAACACCTATTTTCAAA
The DNA here is from genome assembly GCF_027662325.1 of Blautia faecis. Classification (NCBI taxonomy): domain Bacteria; kingdom Bacillati; phylum Bacillota; class Clostridia; order Lachnospirales; family Lachnospiraceae; genus Blautia; species Blautia faecis. Next base: position 33,474 of record NZ_JAQDKY010000008.1, read on the forward strand.
TTTTTTCAAAAAATATAAAATAATTAAAATTCTTTGCTGCAGCACCTGCCGCTGCAACCTGGCAGGTACTGCTATACTGCATTTTTCATTTTTCAGGAATAACAATATTCCGCACATAATCTGTATCTGTCAGTAAGCCATCTCCGCTTTTCTTGTTTGTAAAGGAAGCGGTCCCATTCTGATTTCCGGACAGATCAAACTGAACAGTATTTCCCTGTACAGTTCCATTTACTACCTGGTCAATTTTCTCCAGTTTATACCGCATAACTTTACTCTCTTGAACCTGGTATTTCCCTGCCGGAAGTGCGAATACAGCCCTTTTGCTTACATCTGCCCGGGTGTCTGTGTTTTCTTTTGTAAATTCCACAGTTTTAGAGTAAATACGTTCTTCGCCATCCAGATCTGTTCCTTTCACCGTGAATGTAAAGGCCGGATTTCCCTGTCCCCAGACAATTTCATCTCCATGAAGAATTTTGTTTATTGTAAGAGTCACCATCTTCACATCTGTCATCTGGAACTTCTGAACTCCAGATGTACTTTTTACCGTACAAATCACCGGTTTTCCTTTTTTGTAACCGGAAGGAGCTGTTATTTCTGTAAGTACATATTCTCCGGCTGGCAGTTTATTAATCCTATGAGCAGTTTTCCCGGACGTCCAGGTGTCGATCACTTTTCCGCTTTTATCCGTCAACTGCATAACAGCTCCTGCAACAGCTTCACCTGTCACCTTATCCGTCTTTAAAAATTCCGCTTTTATATAACGATTTTCAATTACCATTGTATAACCTTGCTCATTCTTTACCAATCCATTTGCATCCACAGTAAATTTATAAACTGTGTTATCTAAAACATATCCGGCAGGTACTGCTGTCTCCTGTATACAATATGTTGCAGGTGACAGCCCTTCCAATTTTATTAATCCGTTTTTGTTTGTTGTGTATGTTGTTCCCGCCGAATCTGCATTTGCACTGCTTTCCCATAAACGGAATTTTACGCCTTCAATAGGAGGACGATTTCCTCCTGCTTCTTCCGTTTCTGTTACTTTTTTGATGTACAGATGCATTTTCCGATTTCTGACAAGGATCGCTTTTTCAGGCTCTGTTTTGCTTAAATTCGCCTCAAATACCTGCCGGCTGATTGCATATCCCTCCGGTGGTCTTACCTCACTTACCTTATATTTTCCAAGATAAATATCTTTTGAAATGGCTGTTCCATTTCTATCCGTTACTATAGTATCTGCTACAGTCCCAGCTCTCAGCAAAATATTTCCAGAAGCAGAACGGATGTCCTCCAAAGCTGTGATCTGAAATTTTCCATTCTGCAGTGCCTTTCCTGTCTCATCCACTTTTCTTATAGTAATATGACCTTTTGGAACTTTTTCCTTTACAATCACCCTGGTCTTTTCTGTATTTTTTGATGTGGAAGAAGGTTCTCCTCCGATCCAGTTAAAAGTACTTGTAGCAATATTGTATATATGGGCTTCCAGTACATCCGGATTTTGATTTGCTACATAGTACTGCTGTAAGTTACTGTTACTCTTCAATCCAACAGTAAGTAAAAGACGCACGGATTTTCCATAACAGCGCTCTGGCAATTCTGCCACAGAAGACAAGGTAATCGAATTTCCAGCAACATTCAGACTCCAATCTCCGCGTACACTGTCAGAAGCGCCAAATGAAGCTTCTACTGTCTGATCAAGATATATCTGAACCCCTTTCAGTTCAAAACAGTCTGCCAAAGTATCCTGGATTTTAAATTTGGAAATTTTCCATTCTCTTTTATTGGAAGGAATTTCCTGAACAATTTCAAACACACTTTCAAAATCTCTGCCATTATACTCTGCAGTAACTATTCTCTGATTTTCCCTTAGAATCCATTTTTGAGGATTCTTTGGTTCGGTTCTGTTTACGCTTGCCCTATCTGCAACATTGTTCGAGGTAATTGTTACAGCCTGCGAGTCTCCTTTATGCTGTGTCGTAACAGTAAAATGATTGCTGGTCACATAAGAAGCTACAGTTCCGTTATAAGTACAGGAAATCTCTCCTGGTACCATTCTGGCGTTAAAAATCACATCATAGGATTTCCCATAAAATCCTCTGTCACCAAGAGCAGCTTCTGTTGCCTTTAAGGTAATGTTCTTTCCATTTACAGATATCTGGAACCGTCCATCCACTCTGTTCTGCCCGTTTTCATAAACCTCCGCTGTTGCAGCTGTCAATTCTGCTCCCGCCGGCAATGTATCTGCAATTTCCATTCTGGTCATATACCCGCCAAATTCATTATCCGGCACATTTATATTCAGTTTATATTTATACTCACTGTCCGGACCTGGAAGAAGAAGGTCTTCTCTCCATACCCCATCCTGCAAATTGGCAGTATACTTCTTTACAGAGGCATTCACTACTTTGTTTTTATATCTTGTACAATCTGTAGTCACTTCATCTGACCAGGAAGTTCCTGCGAGCCCATTTATATGCTGACAGGTAATCGAAGCCTTATTTTTTACCTCATAACGGTAACTGTCACCACTGTAAACCGGTGTTATTTCAGTAGGATCCATTCTCACTTTTATCTGAAACTCATATGTTTTTCCATAAAAGTCCGCCTGTGACAATGCTGCCTGTGTAGCCTGAAAATTTATCACATCCCCATCTGTAGAAATACTAAACCATGAGGTTACATCATTCTCTGAAGGCAGCATCTTTACAGCTGCGTAACCAGCGAAATCGACTCCTGCCGGCAGGGTATCACTGACTTCGCAAGAGCTGTAATAATACGCTGAATGCTCTTCCGGGATATCTGTCTGCAAGGTATAATAAAATTCCGAGGTACTGTCAGACAAGGTGTTTGACGTTCCCTGGGAAGCCAGTGTATTTCCAGTCTTTTTTACAAGGCCAGGATACTCTACCGGACCATAGCCTTTCGCATCCCAGTTAAGTCCGGCAGACGTTTTACAGGTTCCAGTCTGTACATCAGCAAATACACTTTTGATCCTGCTTGCTGTTTCAATAGAATAAGCTCCGCAACCAGGCCGCAGAATTGCCAGATAGAAGCCGGATGAATTGTCCAGCTCATAGACAACTGTATTTTGCGGAATCTCTCCGTCAACGGCAGGTGCCGGTGCGGTAAGAACTTCAAAGTTTTTGGAAAATAAAGTTTTCTTCACTACATTTACTACAGAATCAGTTGTCGCATACCGGTGTCCTATAGAACCATTCTGAAGATTGATTCCAAATCTCTGGTACAAATCAATATCCAGCCATCGAAAACGATAGTTGCCTGCAACCGGAATATCTGTACCGCTTTTTACAATATCAATTTTGATTTCCTGTGCAGAGAGCTCATCCTTAAAGCTGATCCACAATTCATTTGAATTGCTGACACCAAACATAGGATAAATTCCCGTTATTTTATTTCCCTTGTAATCGTAGGTATAATCCTGATAATTATTACAGGTAAGAAGAAGGTCTACCTTCGTATTTGCTTCTTTATTGTATCCTACATGTGTAACACGAAAACCAAATTTTCCTTTTGCATTGTTATTAAGTGGAACAAAATACGGTCCCTCTACCATTGCTCCCTGCTTCATTCCTGAAATAACGTCATTTCCTGCATTGTTCCATGAATAAACCTGGGTATCCGCATTCCAGCCAAGTCTTGTATATTTGCTGCTGAAAAGCGTACTTCCATTTGCAACAGCGGTAAAACCGCCCTTTCCTTCTCTTACAGGAGTTCCTTCCTGTGCATAATTTTCCGGAGCAACATATGCATCAATCAAGTCATCTGTACTGCCATCTTCAAGCACTTCCAGACCATCTTGAAAAAACATGGAATCCTCTCCTGAAGTTTCCATTTCCTCCAAAGAAGACAAAAATTCTCCATCCTCATTTGCAATCAGTCCACTCTGAAAAAATTTCTCCTCTTCTGAAACATTCCTGTCGGCTTCTATACTGTCTGTTTCTGTACTATCTGTTTCTGCCCCATCCATTTCATCATGAGCAGGATTTTCTTCACATTCAGCTTCTTCAGGCGCTGTATTGTCTTGCATTACTTCCTGCGCTTCCGTTTCAGTTGACACCTTCTCATCTTCCTGTGCCCTTACTGCCCAGCCAGGATAGGAGAACGCTACAGGCACAGCCAGAGCCGCGGCCAATATAGTTTTTTTCAGATTTCTTTTTCTCATCCCCTCGCCTCCTTCTGGTCAATATCAGCCTGTTTCAAATATTCCTGATAGATTTCTTTCATGGTTTTGCTTCCATCCTGTTCCTGAATAACGCTGGCAATCACAGGTACATCATAGCTTACACTTGCATCCAATTCCCCCTCTAAATAGGAAACAGCAGCAAGTTTTCGAAATAGCGGTGTAGTGGATTCTCCTGGGTTCAAAACACTTTTATAGCCGTAAATATATTTTTTGTTTCCTGAGGTTTTCTCCTGATAAAGAAGAGTCCACTTCGTCTCGTCTGCCTGAAATGTAAACAATTCTCTGTTTTCTCTTATTGTTTTTCTGCCTGTACTGCCATCCAGAACAGCTATACTTCTCATAGGAACATTTACCTCCAGAAAAACATTTGCACTGTTTTCCCCTATATTTTTTACAACCGGATCTTTTTCCAGGATCTGACCGGGATAAACCTTTGACGCTTTTTGCGTATCCCAGTGGGCTTCTGTAAGCTGCGCCTTTACAGATCCTGCCGTAAAAACATTCTTTACTTCGCCGGCGGATTTGCTTAAATACGCAGCTGTTCCCCCGGCAAAAGACATAGTTCCGACAAGCAGCCCCATAACTGCCAAAAAGCTTCTTTTTTTCCTCAACTTATCTCACTCTCCTTTTTGTCTGCCCTTCAAAAATTTCTGTTGCCAGATAAATTACAAACAGGAAAAAGACTGCCGCAATTTTACCCGTTCTGCTTCCTGTAAAGTTCAGCACATATCCGGCAAAAGGGATGCAAAATACAACCGTGCCCTGCAGATTTTCCCACTTTACCGGTTTTGTATCCTGATATTGATTGGAATCCCCTTTTGTTACAAAAAAATGCTTTTCCTTATTGTTTTCAGCTACCCGGTGTGTAATCATTGTTCTCCCTTGTTCTGTGGTAAATGTAATGATCTCCCCTTTTTCTACTTTTTCCGGCTCCTTTTCCTTCACATATATGGCACTTCCAACTGGCAAATCAGGGCTCATGCTTCCAGACATTACGCTGTAACATTTCATGCCATATATCTGGGGAAACGAAAGTCCGACTAACAAAATGACAAAAATCACCCATATGATTTTCAACAGACCTTTTCCCCAGATTTTTAATCTCATCTGTCTTTTTCCTTTCTGTACAGTTTTCTTGCAGTTACTGCAAGAACCACCGCAGCTGCAAATAGCGCAAACCATCTTGCCAGCAGATTTGTGTTATCTCCGGTTTTAGGGCTTGCAGACGCAGTTGCATACACTTTTTCTCCTGCTGCTCCATTTAAGCTTTCCCCTCCACCGTTGTATCCACTTCCACCACTGTTTCCGTTTTCGCCATACTTTCCATTTCCGCTTTTATTTCCACTTCCGCCGTTATTTCCGTTATTTCCGTCATCTCCATTGTTCTCATCGTCATTGTGCCCCCGGTCACCATTTCCATTTTGACCGGAAGATGAATCCGAAGAGGCCTGACTCGCAGAAAATACCCATTTCACTTTTCCCAACAGTTCCTGATATTCATTATCCATCTCTTCACTTAAAGACAATTTTACAATCAGATTTTTTCCTGCTCCTGGTTTAAACTCACCAAGGGAAATGTCTTTTTTCATGCTCCAGCCTTTTTTCGTCAGATTTCCATCTACAGTTCCATGATAAAGAACTTTATTGTTCTCCAGAATTTCAATCTTTGCATAACTGGTAAGAAGCTTCCGTATCAGCTCCAGATTCTTTTTGCTGTACTTGTTCTGTTTGGCAGCTTCCGCCCGAAGGCTCATCTTAATGTTTAAATCCGAGTTATTAGCAAGCCTTATTGTCTGGCTTCTTGTACATCCAGGCTGCAGGTTCTTAAAATTTGCAAACAGATCTGTTTTCTCGCCGCCAATGATCAGCTTATGATTTTTGTCAAAAATCACACTGGTAACAACTTCGCAAGTACATGGCTGATAGGTAATTCCAAGATCCTTCTCATTTTTTCCCCATATTGCTTTCATTTCGCCGCTCTCTGCCTGTATACTCTCCAGATTTACAATAATTCTTGCCTCTTTGTTCTTATAACGGTTGTCTGCTTTTTCAGAGAGATAGTAGCTGTCCATCAGAGGCTTTTTCGTGGTTTTTCCTGCCGGCAATACATCCTTATAGTACCAGTAGCCGTCCTCACACAGCTTCCAGAGATCGGTGTTGTAATGAATTTCGATCATCTCAGGATCCAGTTCCCGATTTTCCAGAAACTGACCGGTTTCACTGATACTCCCAAACACTCTTCCAATTTTTATCCGGACAAAGGAATCCACAGTTCCTTCATTTTTTATATTTACCTCTTTCACCACTTTCTGTCCCGGATCTACATGATCTGGCCTTACATAATTTTCCTGTATGGAATTTTTGTAAAAGGACATGGACAGCAGATTTACTGCATATTCAGATACATTCCAGGCAGCCAGCGCAGTACCGCATGCAAGCAGCAGTACTGCCACCACAGTTATGCAGATACTTGTGCACTTATGCTTCTTCATGGTATCTCTTCCTTTCTGATCAGTTCTCACTGCCGCGGTTTATTTCCTGCAAGGTTCCTCCTTTAATTTCTTCATCCAACATGCGGTAAGCTTCTGACTGGGTAGCAAATCCTTTGCTCTGAATTGCCTGTGCTGTTACTTTCAGCTGATAATTTCCAACTTTCTGCATCTGTGTCTGGTTCCAGTCTGTAGGAATCGCAATATTGGTAAACAGGGTAGACTCCTCTCCAATATTTAAAATTCCATCCCCTTTTGCTCCCATATAATTGAAAACAAGTTTTGAAGCAGTGGAGCGTGCCGTGTCCTTTGTCCACAATGGATTTACCATTGGATAGGCTGCCAGCTGTGCAAGGTTGTAGCCAGGAATCCTATCCTGAATCAGTCCGGTAGCCTTACCTTCTTTTTTGTCATATCCACCGGTAAAAGTCTTATCAAAATAAATGGTTTTATAAATCAGATTCAACGCCTGATCGTCTGTGATCGGTGTCCCCTGACTATTCAGAATGTCCACACTCATTCTCACATAACAGGGCTCGTCCCCGTTTTTGTCGGAGGTGATGTTCTTTACAGTTGGATTTTTGTATACCGTGTATCCTGGATACATATTCTTTCCATCGTTTTCATTTGGATTCCAGTCCGGTTCTTTCAGACCAATATCAAGGTCCCCTGTGGTAAAAACATTGGTCTGCACAGAATTTTCCGTGAAATAAGCCATTGTGTTTCCAATTCCAAATAACATGGCACATGAAAGTACTCCCGCAAATAATACATTTCTTTTTCCTCTGCTCATTTTCATATTTTCTCTTCCTTTCTCTCATTAAAAATGAAACAATCCTGCTTCATACGCACTTTTTGGATTGTTAAGACCAAAATATTCTTCTCCTGTCATCTGCTGAAGAATCTGTCCGGAAATCTTAATTTCCACCCCGCCCATTTCCTGAATCCAGGTCTGCCTGCGGTTATTTACCTTTTTATCCACCCAGACCTTTGTAAATAGAGGAACAGTTGTTTCTCCTGTACCATTCAGGTTCCTTTTCAAAACTTTCGAGTAGTAAAAATACTGTACAGGGTCTGTCTTTTTCTGCTCAGCAAATCGCACCCATTCTCCTTTAGCGGCATCATCACTGTTATAATCAATGGTATAAACCTGGACTACTTTTTCCATATCCTGAGCGCTTAAGACTTTTCCTCTTTTGCTCTTATCCGGGCAATTCTGACTGTAAACGAACTCACATTTCAATGCTGCAAGCTCATTCATATTCAGTTCTGATGTATTGGTTATCTGAGGATCTTTTGCAACAGAAGAACCTGGAACAGTAAGTAATCCTTTCTGTGGATTCCAGGACGGCTCTGTAAGAACTGCATCCAGGCCTTTTTCCCCGGCAAATGTCAGCCTGTTTGCAACTTGTCCTGTGTCACCAAGATAAGCAAGTGTGCCGCCAGTTCCCACAGCCAGACATAACCCGGTTCCAAAGATCAGTGCTGCCTTTTTCATTTTTTTCATGTGCACCTCCTTACAGTCTTGCAAAGGCTTCTTCCGGAGAAGAAAATCCTTCGCTCTGAACCGACTCTTCATACACAAGAATATCAAATGGAACTAAATCTTCTTTTTTTACTGTGTTTTTTATAACAATATTATCAAAAACCGTATCTGTTCGCTGTCCTGGCTGAAGCTGTTTCTGATAATAATAGTATCCGTCTTCTCCTGTTTTCCAACTGTCTTTTATCTTAAGAGGCTCACACTGCGCCTGCGCATCCAGATTGCTGAATACTACCCTGACCCGGACATATACCGGAATCACAGAATCATTTACAATACATGGCTTTTTCTTTATGACCGATCCTGGTCCAGGATCGGCCGGAGGATCAAACTCTTCTTCAATGTGTGTCTTATTCTCCACTATCTTTATCCTGTTAACAGTTTCCTGGCGGTCAATTAAATAGGCATACACCATAGAACCTGCTGCTCCCGCCAAAAGGCAGAACGCTAGTACAAACAGCATCCATTTCTTTCTCATGGATCAATCACGGCAGGAACCGTTCCTGCTTACTCCTTTCCTCCTGGAATTTCTGTTATTTTGCAGACCTGCTGCAAAACAGCTACTGCTCAAAAAGACCAGTAACCATAAAATCAGCACATGGGTACCACCTCCTTTACAAAGAACCAGAACGGTCATATCTGTCATTATGGATTTTTTCGAAAATTAAATAGTAAAAAGAATAAAAGATTTGATTTATAAATACATCTGAGATCAGTGAAATAAATAGAAACTATAATTATTAATATTTTAACAATTTCTAAGATACAATAATTAATTAAATGGATTTTAATAACTGAATTAACAAATTTGAATTAAAGATTAAATTGACGCGTCTTCTGTGACGCATTGATTAATTGATATGATAACATGTTTTTTGAAAAAGTCAATACAGGAAATAGAATTTTTCTATTTCCTGTACCAGCTCCTGGACTAGAAAAGGCTCTAGCTTATTACCTCGCGGATTTTGGAGCGGATTCTCTGCAGAGCATTATCAACAGATTTTGGAGATTTATTCAGGATTCCTCCAATTTCCACATATCCTTTTCCCTTCAGATACAAATCCAGCACTTTATTTTCCATAGGACTTAAATAATCTGAAATTCTTTTCCGAAGATCCTCTGTAGTCTCCTGATCAATAATGATAGATTCCGGATTCTCCACGCTCAGTTCCCAGATTGGACTGCTTTCATCCTCCTGATTCAACGATACATAGGAATTCAGAGGCTGGTGCTTCTGGCGGTTAGAATTCTGAATGGCACTGTATATCTGCCTGTCAATACACACTCTGGCAAAAGTTGCAAAAGATGCCTCCTTATCTGTCTGAAAATCTCGGACTGCTTTAAACAAACCGATCATTCCTTCCTGAATCAGGTCATCTGTATCTCCTCCGATGAGGAACATGGCCCGGGCTTTCTGACGCACCAGCCCCTTATATTTCTCCATCAGATAATCCTCTATGGCTGTCTCTCCAGCCCGCAGACGGGCAATCAGTTCTTCATCACTTACACCATCGAACTTTCCCATATTTCCTCCGGATTTTATTTCATTCTCTGGCGAACCACCTCATAGGCAAGGATTCCTGCTGCAACAGACGCATTCAGAGAATCAATATCTCCCTTCATAGGAATAGCTGCCACAAAGTCACATTTTTCCTTTACAAGACGGCTCACGCCCTCTCCCTCATTTCCGATCACCACACCCATAGGACCGGTAAGATTCAGATTGTACATCAGATCTCCGCCCATATCTGCGCATACGAACCACATACCCTCTTTTTTCAGCTCTTCGATGGTCTGTCCAAGATTAGATACCTTGGCAACTGGTGTGTAGTTCAAAGCCCCTGCAGAAGTTTTTGCAACTGTTGATGTAAGCCCTGCCGCATGTCTTTTCGGAATGATAACACCATGTGCGCCTGCAAGGTTGGCAGTACGGATAATAGCTCCCAGATTATGGGGATCTTCGATATCATCAAGAAGAAAAATGAAAGGTGCTTCTCCTTTTTCCTTTGCTTTATTTAAAATATCCTCAACTGTGGAATATTCATATGCAGCCACCTGCGCGATCACGCCCTGATGGGCGCCTGTCTCGCTTAACTGATCCAGACGCTCTTTCTGTACAAAATTAATGATCGTATCTTTTTTTCTTGCCTCACGGATAATGGTGCGTACTGGTCCATCCTGGCATCTGTCCAGAACAAAAAGCTTGTCCACGCATTTTCCTGAGCGAAATGCCTCTAATACCGCATTTCTTCCTTCAATCTGCTCGCTCATTTGCAGCCTCCTGTCTCTTATTGCCTTTGTAAAATCATTGCTGTTGTTCTTTATAAATTCTCTTCCGGAATTCCTTTTCTCACCAGTTCCACAATTCTGGAATAATCTTCTTTCAGGTACAAATATCCCATCAGTGCCTCAAAGCCTGTAGCCCTGCGGTAATCTGCCATTGTAGCATGCTTGGCCATTGTAGGGGAATGTGCATTTCTGCCTCTTTTATAGACAGCCAGTTCTTCTTCTGTAAGATCAGGTTCCAGAAGCTCCATCATCTTTGACTGCGCTCCTGCCTTTACCAGGCTGCTGGCCTTTTTATGAAGCTGATTCACCGGACAGTTGCCTTTTTTAACAAGGATTGTCCGGATCACCAGTTCATAAACACCATCTCCAATATAAGCCAGTGTCAGCGGGGAATAGGTTCGCAGATCCCTGTCTTTCAGTTCAAACAGTTCTTTTAATTCACTTAAGCCCGTTTCCATTTTACTCCTTCACGTGTATCTTTAAGAATGATTCCCTTTGCAAGGAGTTCATCACGAATCTCATCTGCTCTTGCAAAATTCTTTGCCTTTCTTGCCTCCTGGCGCTCTGCAATCAGATCTTCGATTTCTTTATCCAGAATTTCTTCTTTCTTCACAGCAGCAAGTCCAAGCACATCACAAAGCTTCACAAGAATTTCAAGAATTCCTTCTGCAAAAGCGGCGCTGCTTTCTTCTGTTACATTTGTATTGGCAAATTTGACCAGTTCAAATACAGCTGCAAGCGCATCAGCTGTGTTGAAATCGTCTTCCATTGCTTCTTCAAATTTCTTTACATATCCTTCTGCCTCTGCAAGAAGTTTCTTCTCAGCCTCAGTAAGTTCAACAGCAGATGCCTTCTCCTTACGGTCTTTCAGGCGTCCTGCTGCCTCTGTAATTCTCTCAAGGGCATTCTTGGAAGACTCCATAAGATCAGCACTAAAGTTCAGCGGACTTCTGTAGTGTGCATTCAGCATGAAGAAACGAAGCACCTGCAGGTCATACTGCTCGCTGATCTCACGCACAGTACGGAAGTTTCCAAGGGACTTGGACATTTTACGGTTATCAATATTCAAGAATGCATTGTGCATCCAGTATCTTGCAAAAATTTTGTCATTGCAGCATTCGCTCTGTGCGATTTCATTCTCGTGATGCGGGAAAATAAGATCCTCACCACCGGCATGGATATCAATCTCGTCTCCAAGATATTTCTTAGACATAACAGAGCACTCAATGTGCCAGCCCGGACGGCCATCGCACCACGGAGAAGTCCAGTATGGTTCCCCTTCTTTCTTCGGTTTCCAGAGTACGAAATCCAGCGGATCTTCTTTCTGGTCCTCTCCTGATACCTGAAGTGCACGGAATCCAGACTGCAGGTCATCCAGGTTTTTGTGGGAAAGCTTTCCATATTCTTTAAATTTCTTTACACGGAAATATACAGTTCCGTCTGCCACTGCATAAGCATATCCTTTATCCATAAGAGTCTGGATCATGCTGATCATGCCGTCAATTTCCTGAGTTGCCTGAGGATGTGTAGTAGCAGGCTTCACGTTCATTCCTGCCATATCCTTTTTGCACTCTTCAATATATCTCTGGGAAATTTCTTCTGCGGAAACTCCCTCTTCGATTGCTTTCTTGATAATTTTGTCATCTACATCTGTAAAGTTGGATACATAGTTTACTTCGTATCCTTTATATTCCAGATAACGGCGGACTGTATCAAAAATGATCATTGGACGTGCATTACCAATATGGATCAGGTTGTATACAGTAGGTCCGCAGACATACATTTTTACCTTTCCCTCTTCAAGGGGTACAAATTCCTCTTTCTGACGGGTCAGCGTATTAAAAATCTTCATTTTATTTCTCCCTCCGGTCAATTTCTCTAAATGTTATTTCGCAGCTACCAATTCCAGACTTCTGCAGCATTTTGTACTTGTGCGCACAACAACATTATTTCTTGTATAAAAGGCAGACTGCCTGGGAAGCAATTCCCTCTTCTCTTCCGGTAAAACCCAGCTTCTCCTCTGTGGTAGCCTTGATATTCAGACAGTCAGGCTCCATATGCAGCGCTTTCGCAATGTTTTCCTTCATCTGTGGAATATGAGGTGCCATCTTCGGCTTCTGGGCAATGATCACAGCGTCAATATTTCCTACACCATATCCTTTTTTTTCCAGAAGAGAGGCTACATGTTCCAACAGCTTTACGCTGGAAATCCCCTCGTATGCCGGATCTGTATCTGGAAAATGCTGTCCAATATCTCCAAGAGCTGCAGCTCCCAAAAGAGCATCCATAATCGCATGAATCAGTACATCTGCATCTGAATGTCCCAGCAGGCCTTTCTCCCACGGTATCTTCACACCGCCAAGGATCAGATTCCGGTTCTCTGTCAGTCTGTGTACATCATATCCCATTCCCACTTTCATAAGATTATCCACATTTCGTCCCTGCCTTTCTTCTTGAAAGGGATTTTCCTGCATAGCAAAAAATCCCCATGCTATCGTTCGCTATTATACATGATTTCCAACTAAAAAGCAATCCGTCAACAGTTTAATATGCCAGGGATTTCTGTCTGACATTCCAGACTGCGTTGCAACAGAATTCTGCACAATTTTTATTTATGACAAAGGCCTCCCGGGTGAACCCCAGAAGGCCTGACAATATATATTCTAAATATTTGCATATCTTTAAATACAAAAACATTTGACACATTTTCCTGTGGACAGTACTATTAAACTTCTGCGATTACCTCAACTTCGCAAAGAACATTCTTCGGAAGAGTTTTCACAGCGACACAGGAACGTGCTGGTTTGTTTACAAAGTATTTCGCATACACTTCATTAAACTTGGCAAAATCTCCCATATCAGCAAGGAAGCATGTTGTCTTAACTGCCTTCTCAAAGCTACTTCCTGCTTCTTTCAGTACTTCGCCAAGATTCTTCATAACCTGCTCTGCCTGAGTCTCAATGGTATTTCCGTTGATCTCGCCTGTTGCAGGATTTACCGGAATCTGTCCAGATGTGAATAATACTCCATTTAAGATCATTGCCTGGGAGTATGGTCCGATTGCTGCTGGTGCCTTCTCTGTATAAACTACTTTCATGGTGTAAATCTCCTTTCAATTTTTCTTTTATTGTCTTCATGCTATCGCAAAATTTTATTAGTGTCAAGCAATTTTTTTGTACGAATCTGGAAAGTAATTTTTTTGTACAAGTCTGGAACGGATTCTGCCTTGCAGGATTTTCCTATTACATAAATAATGTTTGCTGCACAGTCTTAGGGCGTGTTTAAAAAATCATTCCCGCAATCTGCACGCCCCACTTTGTGGGAGATTTCACCCGAATTCGGTTGCAGTAGCCCCCTACGGCACCCTCATTCGGGCGAAATCGCCCACAAATTGTGACGCACATCTTGCAGAAAGCCTTTTTCAAACATGCTCTAATTCAAATAATAATAAACCATCGCAGAAATCCTTTGAATATTGGAAACAGCATCTGCTTCCTTTCCTGCATTCTCAGACATTACGCATAGAATATAATCCGTTCTGGCTCCATAGACAATTCCAATATCGTGCTGGCTTTTATCATTTTCACCAGTTTTATTCGCTACCTGAACAGATTCCTTGAGCCCGCCAGGAATCTTTGTTCTGGTATCCTGATTCAGAAGCAAAGACAGCATCTGGTCAGAATCCTCCGGACTTACACATTCTCTTCGGTAAATCTTCTCTAGCAAAGTGCCACAATCCTCCACAGAGGTCATATTACTGCTGCCAAGCCCTTCCGGATCTGTATTCGAAGGCGCAAGCGTATGAAGCACAGCTGTCTCTTTATAACCCTGTTCCCTAAGATACCTGTTAATTACACGTGCACCTGCATTGAATTGATTGGAAGCAGTCTGAAGCCTTACCATTTCATTAAAAGACTCATTGTCACTGTAGGTTACCATATTCTCCATAAGCCGAAACAGCTTGTCTGTCACAGTCTGACTAGCTGAATCTGCTTTCAGAAGTATCCCCTCAGCTATCCTGATTTTTTCCATATTTTCATAACTTGCAGCCATTGTAAATGCTTTTATCAGACTTGCAGAAGATATGGCTTTATCATTGATGGAGAACTTCTCTCCGCTCTTCAGATCTTTCACATAGACGCTCCAGTCCCCTTCCAAATTTTCCGTAAATTCCTTCACAGCTTTCTTCAGATTTTTGATCCCCGGATCCGTCAATTCCTTGATACTGCCATCTTTTTGGATTGTCAAGCCCTCTGGTGTAGTACCAGCTTCTTCCACTAATACGCCGCTTGATTCATCAAAATAATAATACCCGGAAAATCTCTTTTCTCCCACATTCATTTCCTGGATATAATAAATGCCACCTTCCTGACACACTCTTCCATTTCTGTCAACGTAATACCCGCCATCTAGTTTTATCTGTCCAATCTCTTCTTTTAGAATACAAACTCTTCCGGTACCGGAAAGCCTTCCAAGGTTATTTACCACATAAATCCCCGAAGTCCATCCTGCTTCCACAGTTCCATCTTCTGCTTTCGGGAGTGCTTCCTGTGAAATGGCTGTAAGATGTGCTTCAGAAGCTTTAAATTTTCCTGTCTCGTCGTGATAATAATATCCATTAAACACTGTTCCATCTACAACAAAATGGTCGAAATAATGTATAGCCTGAACGCAGTCTCCTGAACCATCTTCATTCAGACAGTAAAAGCCGTCACTTTTCAACATATATTTGCCATCACTGTTGGGAATAGGAAGTATCTTAGCTTCCTCTGTAACAGATGACAGGCTGCCGCCACTTTCTGATTCCGCCAATACAGTCAGAACTTCAGGCTTCCATAACAGGAGCCCGCTGTTGCTGCACCAAAATGCTGCCCCCAAAAGGACTGCCATTCCAGCTGCTTTATACAGCCATCTGGTTTTTTTGCCTTTTTTCATGTTATTCTCCTTTTAATAAGGGCAGTATAACCTGTTTCTGCTTTGTATGCAACCTCTTTGTTTTCCATAACATTTTTACAGGCTCTGGAATGTGTTTGAAAAGACTTTCTGCAGGATGTACGTCACAATTTGTGAGAGATTTTGTCCGGAATACTCTCCCAAAATTTTTGCAGCTGTGCTTCCACATTTGACAATGTACACGTTTTCCTGTCATTCCACTCCACCGGAAAAAGATTGCTGTATTCTCTCTGCCGGAACCGTTCATCCAAAAGGAGAATAACACCATGATCCTCCCTTGTGCGGATTACTCTTCCAGCAGCCTGCAGAACCTTATTCATGCCAGGATACCTATAGGCGTAATCAAATCCATTTTCCCCATTTTCTGTGTAAAAAGAACGAAGAATTTCCCTCTCATTTCCCAACTGGGGCAATCCGGTTCCCACTAAAATGGCTCCAATCAGTTTTTCTCCCAGCAGATCAATTCCCTCTGAAAAAATACCACCCATAATGCAAAAAGCTACCAGTGATTCCTGATTCTGTTCAAATTCCTGAAGAAACTCTTCTCTTTCCTGTTCCTTCATAGAGCTGTTCTGACAGATACACTTCACCCAGTTTACAGAAAATTCTTCTTCGTAGACTGCATAAACCTCTTCCAACATTTTGTAAGAAGGAAAAAATACCATATAATTTCCCTTGCGCTGCCATACAGTCTTTGCTATATATTCCGCAATTTTATGATATTCCTCATATCCCCTGCGACTATATAAGGAACTTACATCGCCGGCATTTAAAATACAGCGGTTCTTCTGTGAAAACGGTGATTCCACGTAGATTCCATAATCGTCCTGCCTGTTGCTGAGCAATTTCCTGTAGTAGTTCATGGGCAGCAATGTGGCAGAAAAGAATACGGCACTGCGGCCTTTCTTCAGATATTCCCCCAGGTTCACTGCCGGATTTACACAGAACAGTTTCAGGCGAAACAGACCATCTTCTCCATTCTCAGCATAAACTACATAGTTCTCATCTATCAGTTCTGCAATATTCAGGAAATTACGAATATCAAAATAAAACTTCCTTACTTCATCTTCCAGTTCCACATCCTTATGTGCTTCCAGAAAAGCATCAAATTCTCCCTGAACCTTTAAAATCGTCATAGTTATGGAACCCGTGCCTGGGAGAACGAGGTAATTTCCACAGTCCACCTGTAGTTCTTTCAGCTGTTTATCCAGCTTTCCAAGGGAGCGGTAAAGCCGGGGTGCTCTTTCTTTCATAACTTTTCGAACCCGAACAGCATCTTCCCTGCAAATAGAAGCGCTGTACATCTCTCTTCCCCGTTCTGCCAGATTATGAGCTTCATCAATGAGAAAGATATAATCTCCACCTGCACCTTCCCCGAAAAAACGTTTTAAATGAACCGTAGGGTCAAACACATAATTATAATCACAAATTACAGCATCCACCCATAAAGACAGATCCAAACACATTTCAAAAGGACATACCTGCCATTTCTCTGCCTGCTCCCGTATAGTCTCCCTGTCATATCTGCTCTTCGTCGTCCACAGCTCATAGACAGCGTCATTGACCCTGTCGAAATGTCCCCTGGCGTAAGGACAATGTACCGGATCACATTTGGTTTCGTCCATAAAACACAGCTTCTCCTTGGCTGTAATGGTCACCACTTTGTATTTCATTCCCTTTTCCCGCAGCACCTCAAAAGCTTCCTGAGCCACTGTTCTTGTAATAGTCTTGGCTGTAAGATAAAAGATCGTCTCCCCTTTCCCTTCGCCAACAGCGCGAACTGCCGGAAAAATGGTAGACATGGTTTTTCCTACGCCGGTAGGTGCCTGAATAAAAATCTGACGACTGGCTCCAATTGCATGGTAAACACTGCTCACCATCTTTCTCTGACCTTCTCTGTAGAAAAATGGAAATTCCAGGCTCTGAAGAGAATGATTTCTCTCTTCCTTCCATTTTTTCTGATAACTGAGCCATTTATGATATTCATCCAGAAGTTTCTGGTACCATTCTTTCAGTTCCTCTATGGAGATCACCTCCCGGAACCTTTTCACCACTTCTGTCTCCAGATTGGCATATGTCATCTGGATTCCAATCTTCGACAAGCCTTCCTGAACACCGTAAATATAGCCATAACACATAGCCTGAGCCTTATGAACCTTCACAGGCTCTTCCATCTGTTCCACATTTCCATATATTCCTTTAATCTCATCGATCCAGACAACTTCATCTTCTGTAAAAATTCCATCTGCACGACCTTCTAACCGAATGTCCAGATCCTCATAGCTGCAATTCATCCGCAAAGCAACCTCTGCTCTGTAGTCTCCGCCCATTTGTTTCTGAAGCTTCCGATGCAGTCTGCTGCCCTTTAACATAGCATCTTTGTCTATAGTACCTCTTCGGTTATCAAGATCACCGCTTTGCAATATAAACTCCACAAGATTTCTTACTGATATTCGTGTTACCGGATTGTCCATTTCCAATTTACCGCCTTTTACTGGTCTGCTGCCTTCCAAACAAAGATACCTTATCTGTAAGCATTATAACACGAATTTTACTTATCGGCCTATCCTTTCACAGAAAACTCCGGCATATTACTCCGAAAATGCAAAGCAAGCATCTGCTTCTGAAGTTTCTCATTCCTCCTTGCTTCAATGGATATGCTATCACAAAATGTCTGCCACAGTTCCTCGTACTCTCCCATATCCCCTACGGCGCTCCCTGGCACCTGTATACGCACTTCTTTTCTCATGACGCACTCCTTCCCTTTCTCATGGCACAACGCCTTCTGCCTCTTCTCATCATAGATTACCCAGTTCTCATTGGGAAAGCGATTGGAAAAATGAAGAGCCATAAGAGACAGGATATCATTCCCCGGCTGGATCTTTGCCAACAGAAACCTTCCGCCAATCTCCCTGAAACGGACAAACCCAAAATAATGGTGATATTCCCGCTTCACGCAGAGTGCCAGTTTCGCAACCCTGGATACATATGGATCTGCCAGTGCCTCCATTACACGTTTTTCGCATCTGCCTCCCCCAAAAGCCCGGTGCAGCACATAATAAATGGCAGTTCCCCTGTCTTCATCTGCTGAAGCTGCCGCCAGACAAATCTGTTCGTAAACCTCGCTTCCCAGTCTCATAAGAATCGTCCTCATAACCTTACCAGCCTTACTCTGATCTGTAGCAATCTCCCGATAAGAAGTGAACAATTCCATGCTTACAGGAAAACTGGTCTGAATGCTCACTTTACAGCCGCCTGCACACTCTTTCCATCCATCATAGACAGCAGAAAAAATTCCCTCCATAGAGTCCTCACATACCAGGATTCTTTTCTCTTGATTCATATAGCTCCCACCTTTCTGTCCACATGATTCTTTGTATTTTCTGTATACAGTCTTCTGCTCCCCATCTCATCTCCAAAGAGGGATAATTGCTGAAATGCAGCTTCATTCCCATGCTTCCGACAGTTCTCTTCATCCAGAAGATTACGGGTAATATAAGATTCCTCCAACCTGGTATTGTACATCATGCGGCCATTACAGGTGATAAAATATAAGGCACGCTTCAGAACCACACCAATCCTCTTCAAATCTGCAAATTCCAGGGAATGGGTTCTCCTGGCCCCAATGATTCTTCTGGCAGAGGTATAACCGATTCCAGGTACACGAAGAAGTTCATAATAATCTGCCTGGTTGATCTCTACCGGAAAAAACTCCAGATGTGACACTGCCCAGTCTGCCTTGGGATCCAGAAGAAGGTTAAAATCCGGATGCTTCTCTGAAAGCAGTTCTGAAGCCCGAAAACCATAAAACCGCATAAGCCAGTCTGCCTGATAAAGTCGGTATTCTCGAAGAAGAGGCGGACCTGATAAGGACATGAGCAGATCCTTATCTTCATTTACGGCGACAAAAGCAGAATAAAAAACTCTTTTTAATGCAAAGTTCTTATACAAAGATTCTGCTACTGACACGATCTGATAATCGCTCTCCCCCATAGCTCCAATAATCATCTGGGTACTTTGACCGGCTGGTACAAACTTAGGGGCATGACGGTACAGAACCAATTCCTCCTTATTCTGATCTCGCTGCTGCTGAATCTGCTTCATGGGGCGAAGAATGGTTTGCCTGCTCTTATGCGGTGCCAGTTTCCTAAGCCCGTCTGCAGTAGGAAGTTCCAGGTTCACGCTCATGCGATCTGCCAGATACCCCGCCCTGGCGATCAGTTCAGGAGCAGCACCTGGAATGGCTTTCAAATGAATATATCCCTGAAAATGATATTTATTACGAAGAAGATTTACTGTACAAAGCAGTTCTTCCATAGTCCTGTCTGGACTTTCCTTTACTCCGGAACTTAAAAACAGTCCTTCAATATAGTTCCTCCTATAAAATTCCATAGTCAGACGACACACTTCTTCTGGGGTAAAACTGGTACGCACCACATCATTGGAGGCTCTGTTTATACAGTATTTACAGTCAAATACACATTCATTTGTATAAAGGATCTTCAAAAGACTGATACATCTGCCATCCTGAGCAAAACTATGACAGATTCCGGCAGCAATGCTGTTTCCCATGCCCTTTCCATCTCCCTTTCGATCCACACCACTGGATGTGCAAGCCACATCATATTTCGCGGCATCCGATAAAATCTCCAGCTTCCGCTTCAATGTCATTGATTCCTGAATAATCATCCCGTAACAAAGCTCCTTTTATGTAATCTGTGTTTCGCATTCTTTATTATTCTCAATTTCAGAACGTTTGTTCTTGTTTTATTTTAGAACATATGTTCTGTTTTGTCAATATCATAAAACGGTACGAAATTTTTTCTATACAAAAAGAGCCATAAATCAAAGATTAATTCTAACACTACCTTTGATTTACGGCTCTTATCTCATTCTTTTACTATTAAAGCTCCCGGACGACAGCCAGAAATGGTACATGCTTACATCAGCGAATTCATGAATACCAGACGTTCTGAACGTATGAGCAGATTTTCATATATGTGAATGCTGCCGACAGGTGACCTATCCACTCAATTTCAAATCTGTGTCAGCACAAAAATATCATAAATTGCTTTCACTGCATTTTCAAAATCACGGTTTTCCACACCGATAATAATATTCAGCTCACTGGAACCCTGGTCAATCATCTTGACGTTTACATTTGCATGTGCGAGGGCAGAGAAAATTCTTCCGGCTGTACCGCGGGTGGATTTCATTCCACGTCCTACAACTGCGATCAGGGCAAGGTCAGATTCCATTTCCACAAAATCCGGCTGAACCAGGCGATGGATTCCCGCAATTACCTGCTGCTCCTTTTCTTCAAACTCATCCTGGTGAACATATACTGTCATGGTATCAATACCGGATGGAACATGCTCAAAACTGATTCCCTGGTCTTCAAATACCTGAAGCACTCTTCTGCCAAATCCGATTTCACTGTTCATCATGGACTTCTCAATGTTGATAGAACAGAAACCTTTCTTTCCTGCAATACCGGTTATGGTATATTTCGGCTTGCGGCAGGTACTCTCCACAATAAAAGTTCCCTTATCCTCCGGACGGTTGGTGTTACGGATATTAATCGGAATTCCCTCTTTTCTTACAGGGAAAATAGCATCTTCATGAAGAACAGTAGCTCCCATGTAGGAAAGCTCACGAAGTTCACGGTATGTGATGGTCTCAATCACAGCCGGATTCTTTACAATTCTCGGGTCTGTTACAAGGAAACCGGATACATCAGTCCAGTTTTCATACATATCAGCCTTAATTGCCTTGGCAACCAGAGAACCTGTCACATCAGAACCACCTCTGGAAAAAGTGGTCACAGTTCCATCGTCCTTTGCACCATAGAAGCCCGGCACAACTGCATTCTCACATTTGGAAAGACGCTTGTTCAGAAGTTTGTCTGTCTTCTCTGAATCCAGATTTCCGTTTTTATCAAAACGGATTACTTCTGCTGCATCCACAAATTCATAACCAAGATAAGCAGCCATCACTTTGCCGTTCAGATATTCTCCACGGGAAGCGGCGTAATCCCTGCCAATCTGTGCTTTAAAATTCTCTTTGATCAACTGGAAATCCTCTTCCATGGAAAGAGCAAGGCCAAGCCCTTTAATAATCTCATAATAACGAGATTTGATTTCTTCTAAAACCTTTTCAAAATCACCGCCATTTGCAGCTGCGTCATAACAGCTGTAAAGAAGATCTGTTACCTTCGTGTCCCCGTCAAATCTCTTACCTGGTGCAGAAGGAACAACAAAACGTCTGCTCTCTTCACTTCTGATAATATCTCCGACTTTTTCAAACTGCTCCGCATTTGCAAGGGAGCTTCCGCCAAATTTTACTACTTTTTTCATAATCCTTATGCTCCTCAAAAACTTTTTCTCCATTTTATGAAAAAATTCGACTTTTTGCAAGGGTTTTTTCGATTTAATTCGTGAAAGTGTTAAATACCTCCAATACCTGCAGCTGTTCTCCATCTACTTTAAAATGAATATCCCAGGATCCAAAAGACATTCCGTATTTTCTTTCAGGGTCTTTCTGATACCCAGGTCTTGGATCGTTTGCAAGGACAGCCAGAAGTGCTTCTCTTTTTTCCTCTGGAATCTTCTTCAAAAGCTTTTCCGGAAACTCTACTTTCAGCTTATGATCCTGAATCTGGTCGGTAAATCCGCCCGCTGCTTCCGGATGGCTGTCCACGTAAGCCAGATAGGGCTTTATATCATAAATAGGTGTTCCGTCCATAAGATCCGCTCCTGATACATGAAGCACCGGTCCATACTTTTCAGAAAACTCTACGCTCTCCAGCCTTACACTGGAAAGTCCTATGGGATTTGGACGAAAAGGAGACCTTGTAGCAAAAACGCCCATTCTGACGTTTCCCCCAAGTCTTGGAGGACGCACTGTAGGAGACCACTCCTTGCGGACAGCCTGTGAAAATTCCCAGATCAGCCAGATATGGGTATACTCTTCCAGCCCTCGAAATGCCTCAGGGTTCCGATATTCCGGTTCAAAAACAATATCCGCCTTTAGTTCCTGTATTCTGCCGCTCTGATGGGGAATTCCAAATTTCGTTGGAAAATCACTTCTGATATGAGCAATTACTTTCATTTCCATTGTTTGTTATACCTTTATCAATCTTTATGTGTGCTCTTATAAACCCACAGATATCATCTATAAACAGCGAACCTTTATTCCTTATGTCCGCCGCTTTTTTCTTCCTCCTTGATTTCCCAGTGAAGCAGGAACGTAAGGGCTGCTCGAAGAGCAATAATTCCGGCTACAATTCCGATTTCCTTCCACTCACGTACCACTACAGTACGAAGAATCTCACTTCCCATTTTAAATTCCAGTCCCATGGCAAGTCCCCTCGCCAGATAGACACCAGTATCTCCGGCATGTTTCAGCCATTTGATAAATCCGGTAATTCCACTCCAGATAATAATGGCAACTCCAATAAACTCAAAAATTACAATGGCGAAACCAGCAATATTCTCCAGAACCCACTCCATAATTCCAGTTATGGTCGTCATCATAGGTACCTCCTTTTTCCTGCTGACAGGATACCTTTTCTTACAGAATATATTTTCATTGCTGCACAGCCTGTAAACAGCAACAGTTTCTTATTTTTGCTCCAGCCAGGTCACCACTTCTGTGTGATCTGTAAAACAAAACATTTCCACAGGCTGGATTTCTTTAACTATATAGTTTTTTCTCGTAAGGAAATTAAGGTCTCTTGCAAGTGTTTCCGGGTTACAGGAAATGTAAACAATTTTCTTCGGAGAGAGTTTTATTACGGAATTCAGGAATTTCTCGCTGCTGCCTGAGCGGGGAGGATCCATAAATACCACATCTGCCTTTTCACCAGCTTCTGCCATTGCCTCCATAAATTCACCGGCATCACCCTGGCGGAAAGATATGTTTACCACCTTATTCTCTCTTGCATTGATCCTTGCATCCCTGACTGCATCTTTATTCAGTTCCACTCCGACCACTTCTCTTGCCTTACCAGAAGCTACCAGACCGATGGTACCAATTCCACAATATGCATCAATGACTTTTTCTTTCCCTGTCAGCCCTGCAAATTCCACAGCTTTTCCATAAAGAATTTCGGTCTGTACTGAATTTACCTGATAGAAGGATTTCGGTGAAATACGGAAGGATTTTCCACAAAGGGTATCACGGATAAATCCCTTACCATAAAGTACGATTTCCCGCTCGCCAAGAACCATGCTTGTATTTTTGTCATTAATATTTAATACCACAGTACTGATCTCTGGATGAACTTTTCTTAATGCCTTCACAAAGTTATTTTTGGATGGAAAAATAGGAGAGGCGACCACCAGTACTACCATCACCTCACCTGTGGAAAAGCCACGGCGCACCAGTACATGGCGCAGAAGTCCATATCCGGTATCCTCATCATATGTTTTGATCTTAAAAGATTTCAGCATTCCCCGAATGGTACGGATGATTTCCTGACTCTTCTTATCCTCAATCAGACACTGTTCAATAGAAACCACTCTGTGGGTACCAGCCTCATAAATTCCAGAAATAATATTTCCCTTCCGGTCACGGTCAAATACAGCATGAACTTTATTCCGGTAAAAATAAGGATCTTTCATTCCAATTACCGGCTTCACATTCCCAAACTTCTTCAAAAGCCCCTGTACCTGATTTTGTTTCTTTTTAAGCTGTGCGGAATAAGGCACACCCTGATACTGGCACCCACCGCACTTTTTTGCGTATGGACAGACTGTCTGTGTTTTTTTCTCTTCCATAAATTCTCCCTTATCTTTATTTTGCTTTTCGTTCTTCATAATATCTGACTAGAGCGTGCTCTAGCTTCAGCGCCGCCAACGCACTAAAAGTGCCTACAAGGGCTCCAGCCAGCACATCTGTAGGATAGTGTACTCCCACGTACAATCGGGACAAAGCGATCAGTACTGCCAGGACCATGGCTGCTTTTCCCCATTTTCCAGGAAAGGCTTTATAATATACGCCTGCACAGGCAAAAGATGCGCAGGTATGACCTGATGGAAAAGAATAGTCCTTCAGCCTGGCAACCAGAGGCACAAGTCCCTCCACAGAATCATAAGGTCTTATACGCGCTACCAGATCCTTAAGGCATAAATTCGTAACCACTGCCCCTATAGCTAGTGCCAGAAGTGCGGTTACACCTGCCTTTCTTGTCTTCTTTGGAAAAAGAAAGAGCAGCCCCAAAACAATCCAGAACCAGCCTCCGTCTCCTAGAAAGGTAATTCCCTTCCACAGCCAGGTAAACAGATCACTTCTTAAATACTGCTGTATAAAAAGCAGAATCTGTGCATCAATATTATGTATCCATTCAAGCAATTCCACTTATCCTCCACCCGCTTTCAATTCTGATTGCTGTCTATATATTTCTATAATTTATTTTTATAATGGTTCAGCAGACAGTGTGTAACTGCAAAGGAACTCAACAGCTGCTTTTATTTCGTTATTATAGCGTAAAAGACGGTTCGTGTGGTGCGAACCGTCTTAATTCTTTTTAATTCTTATTCACCTGCGTGATACAGGATCTGCTGAAGATATTGCCGATTCTGCTCAAGATCAGGAACCAGAACCTGCATGCCGTCAATCGTCTGAGGTGTGTAGGCTCCATCCTCCGGAATCCGGTATGATGCAATTTCATCTGTACCGATGTTCATCACATCCATGGCATATCCGGTTATATCCCACAAAGAAAGATCCGTAGTAACCATTGGAAGAACATCCTTAACCAGACCTGCAATATCAAAAACTCCCAGATCTTTTATCTTGGCAAAAGCAGCCATAAGTACTTCCTGCTGCCGCTCTGTTCTCCGATAATCGGAATTTCCAATAGAACGGTTGCGTGCATGGATAAGTGCCTGTTCTCCATCCAGATGGTTCATGCCTTCCTGAAGATTCCAGTCGCTTCGAAGGGGCTGAGGGTAAAGAACACTCTGATCTCGTCCGCAGATATAATCTGCTTCCGCCTGAGTCAACTCCAGATCTATTCCTCCAACCTTGTCAACCAGAACCTGGAAAACTTCAAAATCCACTTCCACATTTCCATCTATCTTTACTCCGAAATTTTCTTCCAGAGTCTGGTCCAAAAGATCCATTCCTCCATATGCGTAAGCCGCATTAATACGAGTAGTCGAATATCCAGGAATGGCAACATAAAGATCTCTCATAAAAGAGGTCAGGCTTACAGTACCCTGATCCTTGTCCAATGTAGCAAGAATCATGGAATCGGAACGCTGACGGGACTCTCCCTCTCTTTTGTCCTGTCCGATCAGCAAAATACTCTTGATATTGCTGGTGGCCGCTTCAGCATCCGTATTCTCTGCCTTTACTGTATATGCAAACGCCGTACTCACAGCCGGGCTTTCCAGAAACAGCACCGCGCCAAGGCAGATAAGGGTCTTCTTCCATATGGTAGATCTCATATATTTGCTCCTATGTACATGTGCATGGTCAAAAAGGAATCTTTCTGCCGGTTCTTTCATAACCAGCAGTCGCTATTGATTACTGTTCACTCCGTTCACAGTAATCATTATTTTACTACAATTGTCAGAACAGCTCCGTTTGAAGCATTGCCATTGGAGTCAACAACATAATAAGTCAGTTCATAAGTACCCGGAGTATTCACATCAACGGTTCCAGTGATCTGAATCTTACGATAAAGATCACTTGTTGAATCTTTATCGTCTTGAATGTCTTTGACATAACTCAGTCTGTCAATCTGTGTTCCCTTGGCAATTTCAACGTAGTAAGTATTCAGATAAAAACGCGGATCCTGAGGGTTCAGCTGGTCAATCTTTTCTTCTTCCCTTTCCTGCGCTTTTTCTTCTTCTGTCATTTCTGGTTCTTCTTCATCTTCTGAATCAGTCTCATTTTCATCCTGCAGGGCTTCATCCGTTTCTGCATCTGTATCTGTATTGTCAGAAGAAGTTTTGGTTTCTGAAGTAAATCCCATAAGATTTCCCTCGGAAGTCATATGATAAGTTACCTTTGTTACATTGTTACTGTTATCCTTTGCAACATAAACAACTGTGACTTCATCCCCTTTTTCATTTGGATAAACATTCTCAACTGTCAGGCTGGCTGAAACATCTCCATCTCTCTTGTCAACAGCTTTTACTCCTTCCAGAAGATCTTCCGTTGTCATATCCGCAGTGTAGCTGTTTTTCTTGCTCTCTGAAATGGTAATTTCCGGTCCCTTGCGATCCTGCCTCATATACAGCCATCCCAGGATTCCGGTCGCTCCTATTGCCACTGCCGCCATTAAAACAATCAACCATTTACGCATATCTGCAGCTCCTTATACTTAATTTCATCAGCGACGTTTTCTTGATTTCTGTTTCTTGGATCTGCTTTCTTTCTCTGAATATGGAATGCTTCCCAGAACAGAAAGGCCAAGATAACGCTCTACATCTTCCTCAACCTTGATCGTATCATTCGTAAGATAAATGATGATCACAATCGCCATTGCAATGATAACACCTAAAAGTCCACCGATCACACCATTCTTTGCAAGACTTGGGCTGGCTTTTTCACTTGGGATATTTGCGCTGTCAACTACGTTAACCGCTTCAATATCCATAACTGACTGAATGTGCTCTGCTGCCATATCACGGATAGCGTTGGCCATCTCGCTTGCTGTATATGGATCTTCATCAGATACTATGATCGTTACAATACGGCTGTCTGTAGAAGTATCTACCGTCAGTTTGCCAAGCAGCTGCTGATAGGTAATATTAAGATTCAACTGTGCAATTACACCTTCAAGAACTGTACGGCTCTTAATAAGTTCCGCATAGTCCTTAGTCAGCTGTGTACTGGTCTGCATATCTGCACTGGTCAGTGTATTGCTGTCCTGTTTATTCAGTACCATGATCTTCGTAGTAGATTCATACTGTGGAGTGATAAAAAGCATTGTTCCGATAATGGAAATCACACCCAGAATGATACCGGAAAGAATAATCAATCCCAGCCTGCTAAGAATCAGGTGAAAAATCTCACCTAAATCGATTTCAATTTCATCGTTATTATTTGTAACCTGATTTTCCATTCTTCTTCTCCGTTACCCTGTAATTTTCTTTACTTTTTCTAAACAGTTACATCGTTTCCAACGACATTCCATATATAAAAGTCAAAATCTCTCGTTATTTATAATGCACTCCGGATTGCTGATAAAAATCATATCCGCGTAATCCGTACCCATCATTTTTTCAATTTTGTCGTAACATTTGCCAATGTGAGGCGTTCGTCTGGCCAGATCATGACCGTCAGACCCCACAAAATCCAACATTTCTTCTTTAATTACTTTCTTGCAGAAACGCTTGATCATAAAACCATCCTCACCAATAATACTGTCCGCATTCATCTGAATATAGGCACCCATATCCCTGAGTTCATCAATAAAATCCAGACCGTTTTTTACTACCGAATGATAGCGTTCTACATGTGCGATAATAGGATAATACCCTTTCCGGATCAATGCCTGCACCCGTTCCCTGATATAGGACTTTTCGTCTGAAGTCCGAAACTCCGTTAACACATAACGGGAACCTGACATGGTAAGTCTTTCCCCTTTTTTCAGACAGTCTGTCATATCCATACTGGAATGAAGCTCGCAGCCCAGATACATCTGAATACCGTCTTCTCCAATCTCAGCGGCAGCCTTCCTCACACGAAGGAACTGCTTCTTAACCTGTTCCAGAGACGGCTCAAACATATCATATCGAAAATGCGGAGTGGCAATAATGTTGCGGACACCATCATCATATTCCTTCTGGAGCATGCGTACAGATGTCTTGAGATCCTTCGCTCCATCATCAACTCCCGGAACAATATGACAGTGAATATCATAAATACCTTTCATTCGCTTCGCCCATTTCCAATCTTTTCATATAACAATCTCGAATAATGACGGATCAATATTTTCCGTATTCTCCGTACTTGCCATATTTGCCATATTTACCATACTTACCGTATTTACCGTATTCCTTAGTATCTACCTTGTTCAAAATTGCACCGATGATCGGACAGTTGGTCTTCTCCAGCTGCCCCTTGATCTCCTGTACAAAATGGTAGCTGATACTGCCGGATTCAATTACAATGACAGTTCCATCGCAGGAATCCGCCACAACTGCACAGTCGATTACTCGTCCAAGAGGCGGTGTATCTATGATAATGTAATCATATACATCTCTTACAACACGGATCATGTCTTTAAACTGTCTGCTTCCTAAAAGCTCTGCCGGGTTCGGCGGTACAACACCGGAAAAAATAATGTGAAACTTGGGAAGATTGGTTGCGCAGATAACGTCCTGCAGTTTCGCCTGCTTGGACAGGTAGTGGGTCAGTCCCTTCACTTCTTCCTCAACCTGTACACGTCCCATAAGTACGGATTTACGAAGGTCTGCATCAATCAAAAGTACAGATTTACCACTCTCTGCAAGGGAAGCTGCAAGATGGAAAGTTACATTACTCTTTCCTTCATTCGGGGTACAGCTTGTAAATGCAATCACCTTTTTGTCGGCACCGCAAAATTGAATGTTTGTACGAAGTGCCTTATAAGCCTCATCCATGGATGAATCAGCTTTCCAGTCGCTAATTTTTACTTTTACCATAATTTTGTTTTCACCTTATCTATTTGTTATCCTGTAAATCTGCCATATTTTCCTTCTGATTTCCCATAATTCACGTCATGGCAGTGTCTGCCTAAATATTATACACTAGAAGTACCGCATTGGCTAGTACATTTTCGAACTAAATATGCACAATTTTTCACAAAATTTTCATATTATTCTTGATTCCCTTCCTGAATCCCTTCTATACCCTGAACGGATGATTCCTCTTCCAAAAGATAAACTTCTACATCAAATACACCGCTGTTCAATGCTTCCGCATGGCTTCCCATATAAATATCAATGCGGTTGTTCTTAATGGCGCCGCCGCAGTCTTCTGCCACATAGACCTGTCCATTGATAACTACTTTAGAACCGTAAGGAATTACAGTTGGATCTACTGCAATAGTACGGTTCGTGGTAGCTGTCACACCTGTGGATGTAATTCCGTTTGCCCACGGACCGCAGCAAATGCTGCACTGGCAGTAATGGGTAATATGGAAAACACCAAGTGGACGAAGGCTGCTGTCTGCGGAAACCATAATCGGCTGTCCTTCAAGAACACCTGCATTTCCCCCTGTCTGGGTAACACCTTCTACTGCTTCTGCAAATACGCCCTCTCCTGTACTTTTATGTATAATTCCTGCTTCTACAGTTCCATCTGAGGTTGCATCTGAAGCTACCTGATTCTTATCTTCATACCCCTCCAAAACAGAGGTTGGGATATATCCCACCTGTTCTTCTCCATTATCATCCTCAAATAGAATCCTGCTCCAGATATCATCAATAGTACCTGTACGGCTGATTTCATCTTCTTCCAGCACTTCACCGATCACAGAACCCTCTTTTCTGCCAGGATAATCTAATACATCTGTATCTGCCGCTACTGTGACAGTATCCTGGACTTCCGTAATCTCGTCCTCGATTTTCCCGGAATCCTTTTTTTCGATAGCTTCTTCTGAAACTGTTTCTTCTTTATTATCAGTATTTTCCTGTGCTGTACCTGAAATGGCCGGACCGGCTATTTCCGCTCCAAGCGCAGAAACAGGCATACATGCAGAAACACATACTGCCATAACCAGAAATCTTTTTTTCATGAATTTATATCTCCTGATCTGTTCAATTTTCCCCTCTACTCTTTGTTTATCATAGCACAGCTATTTTCTTATTTCAAATCCCATCAGGCTTTTTAGAAATTTTTCACATTTATTATTGTAGCTTTTTTATTTTTTCATTAAAAAAAACATTATTTCATTTTTTTCAAAAAACATTTGACAAAATAGATTTTATACTGTATTATATGTTTTGTCGCTGAGGAAAACAGTTGACAGCAATAAATGCGATAGTGGCGTAGTTGGTAACGCGCGACCTTGCCAAGGTCGAGACCGCGGGTTCGAGCCCCGTCTATCGCTCTGAGGCTCCGATTTAGTCGGAGCTTTTTTGTGTCTGAATCCGCCTTACAAAGCGATCACTGTCTTTTGTATACTTCATAAGAAAATCCCGCTTATTCTTTCGGAAATAATTTATAAAGGACATCTTATTTTAAACAAAAAAGCCTTGTACAATTTGCTTTTCTATCTGAAGATTCTCTATTGACTCATCTTTCAATAAGAGTTTTCAGTTCTTTGCACTTTGTACAAGACCTTTTATTACTTCATTTTATTATTCTGTCCAGAATCCAATATTTTTTCTTAAAACATGTAAAAAAAACTTTCCGCAAGATGTGCGTCTCAATTGCAGGAATGATTTTTCAGCCACGATTTAGTGATGGAATAATCTAATTCCGGTAAATGCCATTGCTATATTGTATTTATTGCAGGTATCGATTACGTCTGCATCTCTCACAGAACCGCCTGGCTGTGCAATATATTTCACGCCACTTTTGTAAGCTCGCTCAATATTGTCGCTGAATGGAAAGAACGCATCAGATCCTAATGTTACATCTGTCATCTGATCCAGCCATGCTCTCTTCTCTTCCTTTGTGAAAACTGCAGGTTTCTCTGTGAATGTCTTTTCCCAGTTTCCATCCGCCAGAACATCCATATACTCATCACCAATGTAAACGTCGATAGCATTGTCGCGCTCAGCTCTTGAAATACTTTCCTTAAATGGAAGATTCAATACTTTCTGGCTTTGGCGAAGGAACCAGTTATCTGCTTTCTGTCCTGCAAGACGTGTACAGTGAACTCTTGACTGCTGTCCTGCACCAACTCCGATTGCCTGTCCGTCTTTTACATAGCATACGGAATTGGACTGGGTGTATTTCAGAATGATCAGGGAAACTTTCATATCACGCTTTGCTTCCTCAGATAATTCTTTATTCTCAGTTACGATGTTGGAAATCAACTCATCATCAATTGCAAGCTCCTGTCTTCCCTGCTCAAAAGTAACGCCGAACACCTGCTTATGCTCTAATGGAGCCGGTACATATTCCGGATCGATCTGAATTACATTGTAGTTGCCTTTTTTCTTCTGTTTCAGAACCTCAAGTGCCTCCTCTGTATAACCAGGAGCGATCACACCGTCGGAAACTTCTCTCTTGATCAGAAGTGCTGTGTCTTTGTCACATACATCAGAAAGGGAAATAAAATCACCGAAGGAAGACATTCTGTCTGCGCCTCTTGCACGGGCATATGCACAGGCAAGTGGCGAAAAATTCTGCCAGTCCATATCCTCTACCCAGTAGATTTTTGCAAGCGTCTCTGTGAGCGGAAGACCAATGGAAGCACCTGCCGGGGAAACATGTTTAAATGAAGTAGCTGCTGGAAGTCCGGTTGCCTTTTTCAGATCACGCACCAGCTGCCAGCCGTTAAAGGCATCCAGAAAGTTAATATATCCAGGTTTTCCGGAAAGTACTTTAATTGGCAGTTCACTTCCATCTTCCATGTATATTTTAGATGGTTTCTGATTTGGGTTACAGCCGTATTTTAATTCTAACTCTTTCATGGTTATCTCCTCCATTTTATCTTTTAAGGTAACGATTCAGTAGGTACTATTCCGTGAGGCATTCCGTTTTGTGAATATAATTTACCCAAAACGGAAAGCTTTATTTTCAGTGATTCTTGTTGATAATTTTTGATTCATATTTACCAGTCTCGATATCAATGTATCTCACAAAAAGTGAAACCTTATTGTCTTCATTCAGGCTCTCCCACAACATATCTGCAAACTCATCCATGTTATCCGGAATCTGAACAAGCTTTGGCTCACCCTCAAAGCTTGGCAGCGGGTTTCCATCACATTTATAAGTATGGATAAAATGTCCCTCACCGGCCTTTGCATTCTGATATGCAAAAGTGTAACGGTTGCAGGAGGAAGGATCTCCATTATTGCTTTTCAAAATGGACATTGCATAACTGTAAGAGCCGTTCTCCACATGCATAATTCCGGAAATACGTGGTGTATAGTTTGGTGCATCTGGCTCAAACTCTCTGGAACGTAAAGACTGCTCGAAAGTGAGCTGATGATCCATTCCTTCGTAAATAGTGTCTGTCTGGTCACCATTTGTCACGATTGTTTTATTTCCAAGTACGCGGACAGGTGCATAAATGATCAGGCTTGGATCTACCAGTTTGGAAGGGTCAAATGCCTGTGTGCGGATTCCCTCGCCATCCTCCACAAATACACGGTTGCGGCTGTTTTCACTTCTTCCCATAATAAAGTAAGCAGTAACTGCCTTCGTTCCATCAGCGCTGCGGCCAATGATGATTCCTCGTCCCGGGTAAGAATTTTCCTTCAGTTCTTTGTCCAATGCTATCATTTCCATGCAGATGTTCTCCTTTCGAAATTTACATGAGTATATTACCGCAGCCACCAGATTTTCATCAATAGTGTAAATGTTGACTGCGTGTATAAAAAAACGCCTGGGAAGCCTCTCTTCCAGGCTGCCCAGGCGGTCGACACAATGATATTACTGCACTCCCTGTGGGTATTCCCACGATCCGCCAGTCATGCAGTTCTTTTTTATACTACAATATTTTTTTCGTTATTTCAAGATGGGAAATCTTTTTCTTTTATGTACAATTTTTTTGTGGTTACTGGTCACGGAGTGACCAGTAACACGCTTCGCGATGCACAGAAATCATGCATTCGCATGATTTCGCGCTGAGATTCTCGGGTTTTCTGTGAACTTTGTTCACAAAAAACACCTCGCGGAACGTTACCAATGAACAGTAACTTTTTGTGGTTACTGGTCGCAATGCCTGCATGAGCGAATTTATGGATATAATCCGTACTCTCTTCTCAGAAAATTCCCATCAGGCCCTGATCTATTGTGATCTGTGCACTGATATCCGCCTTCATCTGCTCCCAGGCATCCGGATGATCCACATAATACTTTGGGCATTCCTTGCCTGTCACATCATAATGCCGGATCACCTGCTCTGAGGTCAGCCCAAATCGGGCGCACAGCCATGCAGCCAGCTTTACCACAGAATCATAAGTTTCCTGTTCAAAAACGCCGGTATCATCTTTATGACAGCACTCAATGGAAATACTGTCCACATTCCTTGAGTTAGTCGCATAAGACATCTCCGAGGTAGGAATACACTGGATCACTTCACCCTCCAGTCCTACTACAAAATGGCTGCTTACTTTCGCCTCATGAGAAATGGAAAGATTCTCAAAATAATCCCTGTTATTCTGGGCTGTGGCACCGGGATTGGCTGTATAATGGATCGCTATGTAATCAGCTCCATTCAGGGGCAGCTGAGGCCTGGAATACTCATTTGGAGTCAATAATTGTACATCTATGTAGGGAGCACCCTGGGACATCCATTCTTCCGGTCCATAATTCGTATGATCATTCGTTTCCTGGAATGTCTCTGCACTTTCCTCCTGCTTCTGTCCTTTCCTTACCATCAGAATAACCACTCCTGTCACAACCAGAAGCAAAAGAAGCACCAGTAATGCCAGACGCTGATTTCTCTGACGGATTCTGCCGCCCTTATCTGTTTTTTCTCTTTTGTTAAAAGAAGGCCGCCTTGAAAAAGACGGCCTTGCAGATTTTCTTTTCATTATTTGTCATCCACACTGTAGTTCGGTGCTTCTTTTGTAATGTGAATGTCATGTGGGTGAGACTCTTTCAGGGAAGCAGCAGAAATCTTCACGAATTTACCATTCTGTTTCAGTGCTTCAATATTCTCAGCTCCACAGTATCCCATACCGGAGCGAAGTCCTCCGATCAGCTGGAATACAGTGTCCTCAAGGTGTCCCTTGTATGCAACACGTCCTTCCACACCTTCCGGAACAAGCTTCTTGGCATTCTCCTGGAAGTAACGGTCCTTGCTGCCATTCTCCATAGCTGCAATGGATCCCATTCCACGGTATACTTTATATTTTCTTCCCTGATATAACTCGAAAGTTCCCGGGCTCTCATCGCATCCGGCGAACATGCTTCCCATCATACAAACGTTTGCACCAGCTGCGATTGCCTTGGTAACATCACCTGAATACTTGATACCACCGTCTGCAATAATCGGAATACCATATCTCTTGGCAACCTCATAGCAATCCATGACTGCTGTGATCTGCGGTACACCAATACCAGCAACTACACGGGTGGTACAGATAGAACCAGGTCCGATTCCGACCTTAACTGCATCTACACCAGCATCGATCAGAGCCTTGGTAGCGGCTCCTGTGGCAACGTTTCCTGCGATAACCTGCAGCTCCGGATATGCAGCCTTGATCTCTCGTACAGCACGGAGGATATTCTCAGAATGACCATGAGCAGAATCAACAACGATGACATCAACATTTGCCTTCACAAGTGCGTCTACACGGGCAAGCACGTTGGCGGTAATACCAACAGCAGCCCCACAGAGAAGACGTCCCTGTTCATCTTTGGCAGCCAGAGGATATTTGATCTGTTTCTCAATATCCTTGATGGTGATAAGTCCTTTTAAGTTAAAATCATCATCTACAATGGGTAATTTCTCTTTACGGGATTTCGCAAGGATCTCTTTCGCCTCTTCCAGTGTAATACCTTCTTTGGCTGTGATCAGTCCCTCAGATGTCATGGACTCTTTGATCTTCTTGCTGAAATCTGTCTCAAACTTCAGATCACGGTTGGTAATAATACCTACCAGCTTCTTGCCTTCTGTGATCGGGACACCGGAAATACGGAATTTCGCCATTAAGTCATTGGCATCCTTCAATGTATGTTCCGGAGATAAGAAAAATGGATCTGTGATAACACCATTCTCAGAACGCTTAACCTTGTCCACCTCTTCTGCCTGCGCCTCGATAGACATGTTCTTGTGAATGATACCGATACCTCCCTGACGTGCCATGGCAATCGCCATATTGTACTCAGTAACGGTGTCCATTCCTGCACTCATCATGGGAATGTTCAGTTTAATCTTCTTTGTAAGGTAAGTTGAAACGTCAACTTGATTCGGGATTACTTTGGAGTACGCCGGAACTAAAAGGACGTCGTCGAAAGTAATGCCTTCACCAATGATAGTACCCATTGCTTTTCCTCCCTTGTCTTATTGTGTCTTTGGTTTGTAGATTAGTGTAGCAAAAAACTAAAAGTGTGTCAATCTAGTAAATTAATCTAAAAATACTTTGCTCGGAGCAGTATTTCTCATGGTTTTTGCCAATATTTCATCTGGCTCGATAATTACTTTGCAGGTATCTGCGCCATCGCGGCAGACAATTGCAAAACGCTTATGTTCCGGATTTCCGGAGGAAAAATCCTGTACTTTCAGCTTCTGGTTGCTGTTGTAATAGTCCATTCTATGTGAGTTAAGAGGTGCCATAATATCACATTCTGTGATGTTCAGGCTTTTTACTCTTTTTCTCTTGGACTTTGCCATGATCTTGTCAATGTCAAGTTCTCCGTTTACAAACAGGTACTCAAATTCCAGATCAGTGCCTGGAAAGATAAAAAGATAGGCACAGACTCCCAGCACAATTGCCGCGATCAGAAGCAGGGGCATGATAAACAGACCTGCGAGTACCAGAAGCACGATCAGTGCAATGATACTGCCTTTTACCAGCCTGTCCTTTGCGGTCCGCTCTTTTTTTACAAGCAGCTCAGAATACAAATCGCTCATATTACAATTCTCCTTTGTTTTTTTGCCAGCCGGCATGTTGTTTTAAGTATAACACACAAAAGTTTTCCTGTGAACATCGTTCCTGATAAAACGCGGAATATTGCCAGTACACAGTTACTGTTCACTCCGTTCACAGTAACGCGCTTCGCGATGCACAGAAATCATGCATTCGCATGATTTCGCGCCGCAATTCTCGGGTTTTCTGTGAACTTTGTTCACAAAAAACGCCTCGCGGAACGTTACCAGTGAACAGTAACAGTACACAGTTACTGTAAAAAATGACTTTTATTGAATGCAAAAGGGCCAGCGTCTTTGACACCGACCCTTATGAGTTCTGAATTATACCTTCAAAAATCCTTTCATGGATTTTCCGTTCTGTTTTCCGCTGCCGGAAATTACATCATTCCCATACCCTGACCGCCAGCTGGCATTGCCGGAGTATCTTCTTTGATATTTGCAACAACAGACTCAGTTGTAAGCAGAGTAGAAGCAACACTTGTTGCGTTCTGAAGAGCACTTCTTGTAACCTTTGCAGGATCAAGGATTCCCTCGTCTACCATGTTTACATATTTGTCGTTCAGAGCATCAAAACCAACACCTGGCTCAGACTCTCTTACTTTGTTGATGATAACTGCACCTTCAAGACCTGCATTAGCAGCAATACGGAACAGCGGAGCTTCCAGTGCTTTCAGGATGATGTTTGCACCAGTCTTCTCATCTCCCTCAAGACCTGCTGCAAGTTTTGCAACCTCTTTGGAAGCGTGGATATATGCAGAACCGCCTCCTGCAATGATTCCTTCTTCAACAGCTGCTCTGGTAGCTGCAAGAGCATCTTCCATACGAAGTTTTGCTTCTTTCATCTCAGTCTCAGTAGCTGCACCAACACGAACCACTGCTACACCACCAGCAAGTTTTGCAAGTCTTTCCTGAAGCTTCTCTCTGTCGAAATCAGATTTTGTCTCCTCAATCTGAGCACGGATCTGGGCAACACGATTGGCAATTGCTTCTTTATCTCCCATACCATCGACAATAACAGTATTCTCTTTTGCAACTTTAACAGATTTTGCACGTCCTAACTGAGCCATTGTAGCATCTTTCAGTTCAAGACCTACCTCGTCAGAAATTACAGTACCACCTGTCAGAATTGCGATATCCTGAAGCATTTCTTTTCTTCTGTCACCATAGCCAGGAGCTTTTACAGCTACTACCTGGAAGGTTCCTCTTAATTTGTTTACGATCAGAGTGGTAAGAGCCTCACCCTCAACATCCTCAGCGATGATAAGAAGTTTTGCTCCAGCCTGTACGATCTGCTCCAGCAGCGGAAGAACTTCCTGAATGTTGGAGATTTTCTTGTCTGTGATCAGAATATATGGATCCTCAAGGTTTGCTTCCATCTTCTCCATATCAGTGGACATGTATGCGGAAATATATCCACGGTCAAACTGCATACCTTCTACAAGGTCAAGCTCTGTGTGCATGGTCTTGGACTCTTCTACAGTAATAACACCGTCGTTGGAAACTTTTTCCATTGCATTTGCAACAAGCTCTCCGACTTCTTTATCTCCGGCGGAAATAGATGCAACGTTTGCGATCTGTTTCTTTCCGCTTACTTTCTGGCTCATGTTCTTGATTGCTTCTACAGCAGCATCTGTAGCTTTCTTCATACCGCGTCTCATAACGATCGGGTTAGCACCTGCTGCCAGATTCTTCATTCCTTCATGAACCATTGCCTGGGCAAGTACAGTAGCAGTTGTAGTACCGTCACCAGCTACATCGTTTGTCTTGGATGCAACTTCCTTGATCAGCTGAGCTCCCATGTTCTCGAAAGCATCCTCAAGCTCGATCTCTTTTGCGATTGTAACACCATCGTTTGTGATAAGCGGAGCACCGAACTGTTTATCAAGTACTACGTTTCTTCCTTTCGGTCCAAGTGTTACTCTTACGGTATCAGCAAGTTTATTTACACCAGCCTCTAATGCTGTTCTGGCTTCTGCGCCATATTTAATCTCTTTTGCCATAATGAATCATCCTCCTGATTTCAAGTTATTTATAAGGTTATGTCTTATTTCACAATTGCAAGAATATCGCTCTGTTTTACAATGATATACTCTTCACCGTCAAGCTTAACCTCTGTTCCTGAATATTTGGAATAGATAACCTTGTCGCCTACAGTAACTTCCATTTTCACTTCTTTGCCGTCAACAACTCCGCCAGGTCCTACTGCGATTACTTCTGCCTGCTGTGGTTTCTCCTGTGCCTGTCCTGGAAGAACGATACCGGATTTTGTTGTCTCTTCTGCTTCTAACTGTTTTAATACAACTCTGTCGCCTAATGGAACTAATTTCATGATCTATGTCCTCCTTTAGAATTGCTTTTCTTTTCCTTGCTAGCACTCATTATTGCCGAGTGCTAATCACTGTCCATTATATTATTGAATTATCGTTATTTGTGCAACTCTTTTCATAGTTGCATTTTTAAGTATATTCTTTTTTATTCTCTTTTATGCTCTTTTTTTCTCTTGTTTTCTCACTTTAAAAATTTTCTGAATTTTTTTCTATTTCGAAGCTTCTGAAGACTGCCTGGTAAAGTTTTTTTGTGAAATCATGAATTCCAACGAAGTTTCCTGTTATACACAAAAAAGAACTGCCCTCCAGAGCGTGTTTGAAAAAGCGTTCCTGCAATCTGCAACTTCACAATTTGCAGAAAGCCTTTTTCAAACACGTTCAAAGGAAAACAGTTCTTCTGTACACTTGTTTATTATTTATTGAATTCACTCAGGCCTTTTTATTTCTCTGGGCCTTAATCTCTTCTAATTCATCAAAGATCACTTCATTGAGAACCTTGATATAGGTTCCCTTCATACCGGATGACCGGGACTCAATAACGCCTGCGCTCTCGAACTTGCGGAGTGCATTTACGATTACTGATCTGGTAATACCTACTCTGTCTGCAATCTTGCTGGCAACAAGAATTCCCTCATCTCCGTCAAGCTCATCAAAAATGTGGATGATAGCTTCCAGTTCAGAGAAAGAAAGTGTGTTAAAAGCAGATTTTACAACCTGTTTCTTTCGGTCTTCCTCAGCATTCTCTTCATGTACAGCCCGCATCATCTCAAGACCTACAACTGTAGTGCCGTATTCACTGACAATAATATCCTCAATATCATATGGACGATCCTTGCGGTACATAAACACCGTTCCAAGACGTTCTCCTGCAATATCAATAGGATTGATGATTCCCTGATAGCTGCTGGAAACATGCTCAAAGCCAAGTGTCTGAAGATTCACGTTTTCTTTGGTAGATAATACCCCTAAAAAACGCTCATTCAGCAGAGGGTCAACATGACCGCCCACCTCATCAGCTATCAGCTCCTGGATTTCCTCAACTCCCGGGCAAAAGCTTACACCAAGCACCTTGCCTTTCTTGCTGAGAACCAGGATATTAGAACTTAAAGTATCCATCAGAACCTGGCAGATATCATTAAAAACCACCTTACTGGAACTGCTGTTATGGAGAAGTTTATTGATTTTTCTTGTTTTATCAAGTAACTGAACGCTCATTTTGTCCTCCCTTCGCTTTTGTTACATGAGAGCCTGTTTGAAAACCCACTCCCGCAATCTGTACGCTCCACTTTGCAGGAGATTTTGCAGAAAGCATTTTTCAGGCATGCTCTGACTTTACCTGTTATTCTAATACTACACGTTTTTCAAACTATTTACAAGCTATTTTTTACTATTTTTCAATTTTGTTTAGCTTTTCTGAAAATATCACGTTTTTGAAACTATTCATCAAACAATGGAAGTAATAGAGCTTTTATTTAAAAAATCCCCTGCAAAACATAATACATCTGCCTTGCAGGGGATCTTTCCCGAAAACTTCTTAATTTGTTACTGTTCGCGAGCTTCACAGCAACCTTAATTTTCTTTTTCATCCTTCGGCCTGGTTTCTACATAGCCGCAGGTTTCCTGGCTGCACACCAGTTTATTTCCTTTTTCCACCATGTAGCTTCCGCACACCGGACATTTCTTATCCGATGGCTTCTGCCATGACATAAAGTCACATTCCGGATTATCTTCACAACCGTAATACTTACGGCCTTTCTTCGTCTTCTTAAGCACCACTTCCTTACCACACTTCGGGCAGGCTACACCAATCTTTTCATAATAAGGCTTGGTATTGCGGCATTCCGGAAATCCCGGGCATGCAAGGAAACGTCCGTGAGGACCATATTTAATCACCATATGACGACCGCAGTTATCACAGATCACATCGGTCTCTTCATCATGGATGTCTACTTTCTCCAGCTCTTCCTGGGCAGCATCCACATCATGTTTCAGATCCGGATAGAAGTTCCGGACTACTGTCTTCCACTGTACAGTACCATTCTCCACACAGTCCAGAAGTCCCTCCATGGTAGCCGTGAAATTCACGTCCACAATGCTTGGGAACGCCTGCTTCATAATACTGTTTACCACCTCGCCCAGCTCTGTCACATAAAGGTTACGCTGCTCCTTGGAAACATAGCGGCGGCTGATAATGGTGGTGATGGTCGGCGCATAAGTACTCGGACGGCCGATTCCAAGCTCCTCCATGGTCTTTACCAGGGAAGCCTCTGTATAATGTGCCGGCGGCTGGGTAAAATGCTGTTCCGGCTTTAACTCTTTCAGTTTCAGCTTCATGCCTTTACTCAGGCTTTGGCTTAACACATTTCCCTTCTTCATATCCTCTTCCTGCATATATACCGAAAGGAAGCCTTCAAATGCTACCTTGGAAGCGGACACAGTGAACGTATAGTCTCCACCAGCCACTTTTACAGAGGTAGTCTCATACTTCGCAGGAGCCATACGGCTGGCCGCAAAACGCTTCCAGATCAGCTGATACAAACGGAACTGATCTCGTGTAAGGGATTCTTTTATCTGTACAGGTGTACGGCTGATATCAGTTGGGCGGATAGCCTCATGAGCATCCTGGATCTTCTGTCCCTTCTTCACTGTCTTGGCTGTTTCTGACACATATTCTTCTCCATACTGGCTGCTGATGTAGCTTCTTGCTGCCGCATCTGCCTCGTCAGAAATACGTACAGAATCAGTACGAAGGTATGTGATCACACCTACAGTACCGTTGCCCTTGATATCAACACCCTCATAAAGCTGCTGTGCCAGACGCATAGTCTTCTGGGTGGAAAAATTCAGTGTTTTGGATGCCTCCTGCTGCAGGGTACTGGTAGTGAAAGGAAGCGGAGCATTCTTGATTCTCTCGCCTTTTTTCACCTCAGAGATCTCAAATTCTTCGTTCTCAAGAACCTTAAGAATCTCATCCATCTCAGATTTATTGTGGATATCCATCTTCTTGTCTGTTCCGTAGAATTTAGCCTCCAGAGGCTTTTTCTCGCCATCCACAAGGAATTCACCATTCAGGCTCCAGTATTCTTCCGGGATAAAAGAATTAATCTCCTCCTCCCTGTCACAGATGATGCGAAGTGCAACAGACTGCACACGGCCAGCACTTAAGCCTCTCTTTACTTTCGCCCAGAGAAGCGGGCTGATGGTATACCCCACCATACGGTCCAGCATTCTTCTCGCCTGCTGTGCATCTACAAGATTCATATTCAGACCTCGTGCATGCTTCAGGGAATCCTTTACAGCAGTCTTTGTGATCTCGTTGAAAGTGATTCGGTGCATTTTATCCGGATCTTCTTTCAGAGCCTGCATCAAGTGCCAGGAAATTGCTTCTCCTTCACGGTCAGGGTCAGTGGCAAGATAAATCTTATCAGCTTTTTTGGCTGCCTTGCGAAGTTTGGCAAGCAATTCCCCCTTACCACGGATGGTTATATATTTCGGCTCGAAATCATTCTCCACATCTATTCCAAACTGACTCTTGGGAAAATCACGGACATGTCCGTTAGATGCCTCTACCTCATAATTTGCCCCAAGAAATTTCTTTATTGTCTTTACTTTTGCAGGTGACTCAACTATCACCAGATATTTAGCCATACTACCTCTCCTACTTTGTATTCAGTCTACATACACTACAAATTATCCCCCTGATATTCTGTAGTATTGTCTGCCTGTCTCTCCCACAAGCCCCATTAGCTGAAGTTCTGTCAGAAGAGCACAGACTTTTGATGCTGAAAAACCGGTTTTTCGTATTAAATTATCCAGATTTTCAGGTCGTAAATCGAGACCACTATACACCAAATCCAAATCCGGCGCAAGCCCCAACTTCTTTTTTTCCACATTTTGAGGTCTGTTTTTTGCCTCGATTCCCCATTCCATAAGCATGATTTCCGGGCTGTAAGCGATTCCTGCACCATCGAAAATCAGCTTGTTGCAGCCTCTGCTCAGTTCCTCTGTCACAGCTCCCGGAAGGGCATAAACACTGTGTCCATGTTCCAGGGCAAAGTTTGCAGTGATCAAAGAACCACTCTGTTCCTTGGCTTCTACCACAAGAACAGCATCGGAAAGTCCGCTGATAATCCGGTTTCTTGCCGGAAAAGCCCAGTTCACAGGCGGAGAGCCCGGGGGAAGCTCGCTGATGATCCCGCCGCCTTTTTCCAGGATCCGCTGATAAAGCCATCTGTTGGAATTGGGATAACACACGTCCACTCCGCTTCCCAGCACTGCAAAAGTAGGAGTGTCCGTATCCAGTGCACCTTTATGCCCCTCTGCATCAATTCCTCTTGCCATTCCACTGATGATCTGCACACCGTAGCTTGCCATGGTTCTTGCATATTTAAATGCCTGACATCTGCCATAAGGACTGCACATGCGGGCACCTACCACTGCTGCAGCAGGCTTCTTCGGATCTGGCAGGTTTCCGATGTAGTACAGTTTTTTTGGCATTCCGGAAAGTTTTCTCAAACGATCTGGAAAATTGGAATCCTCTATAGTTAAACATTTGATTTTCTGCATTGCTTCCATACTAAAATACCTCCCTGCGT
This sequence comes from Blautia faecis, assembly GCF_027662325.1. Taxonomy (NCBI): domain Bacteria; kingdom Bacillati; phylum Bacillota; class Clostridia; order Lachnospirales; family Lachnospiraceae; genus Blautia; species Blautia faecis. Next base: position 76,593 of record NZ_JAQDKY010000008.1, read on the forward strand.
GCGGTTTTATGAATAAATTCATTCAGCTTCTGTACTTCTTATCAAATGCTTTGTAAGTAAGGGCTTCTGCAACATGTCTTGTGTGTATCAGTTCCTCCCCTTCCATATCCGCAATGGTGCGTGAAACCTTCAGAATCCGGTGATAGGATCTTGCACTGAGTTCCATAAGCTCAAAAGCATTTTTTGCCACCTGAATGGCATTCTCTGTCAGCACACAGTATTTCCGGATCTGCTTCCCGGACAGTTCTCCGTTGAAACAGATTTTCTCATTCTGGTAGCGTTTCTGCTGTATTCTTCTGGCTTTTTCCACTCTTTTCCGGATAAGGGCAGAACTTTCTCCTGACTTTTCTCCTGAGATCTGGGAAAAATTAACAGGCGGCACATCTGCACATAGATCGATCCGCTCCAGAAGGGGCTGGCTCAGCTTATGAAGATAATGACTCACCTCGCCAGGTGTGCACCTGCATTTATTCATATCCGGATAATAGCCGCAGGGACAAGGGTTCATGGCTGCTACCAGAATAAATCCCGCCGGAAACACGTACGTTCCACTTGCCCTTGACAGCTGGATCTGCTTGTCCTCCAGGGGCTGTCGCAGCACTTCCAGGCTGCCTCTTGCAAATTCCGGCATTTCATCCAGAAACAGAACGCCTCTGTGAGCCAGGGTCACTTCACCGGGACCCGGGATTCTTCCGCCTCCAGCCAGAGCCGCAGACGAACTGGTATGATGCGGACTTCGAAAGGGTCTTGCCTTAATTAATGGTCTCTTTGGACTTAAAAGTCCGGCAATGCTGTAGATTTTTGTAAGCTCCAGGCTTTCCTCAAAAGTAAGAGAGGGCATGATCGTAGGTATTCTTTTGGCAAGCATGGTCTTCCCAGTGCCCGGAGGACCGATAAACAGGATGTTGTGAAATCCGCTGACTGCAATCTCAGCAGCTCTTCTGGCACTCTCCTGACCACAGATTTCCCCGAAATCCACCAGGCTCTCTTCTACCTGATTCTCTTCTGAATTTTCCTCTGAAAACTGATTTTCTTTTCCAAATGCATCCGGATCTGAGACAAGCTTCAAAACTTCTTTTATATTTTGGACTCCGACCACTTTCATATCCTTCACCAGAGCTCCTTCTGCCAGGTTTTCAAACGGAATGATACAGTACCGGCATCCCAGTTCCCTTGCCCGGATCACTCTTGGCAGCACTCCGGATACACTTCTTACCTCCCCATTCAGACTGAGTTCGCCAACCACCATTACATTCCGAAGAAGCTGTGGTTCTATAAATCCCGATGCTGCCAGCACTGCTGCTGCCACAGGCAGGTCAAAACCAGCCCCTTCTTTTCGCAGATCAGCAGGTGCCAGATTCACAGTCACCTTCTTAGGCGGCAGACTGATCCCATTATTTTTTAACGCTGTGCGCACTCTGTCCTGTGCTTCTTTCACCTGGGTGCTGGGAAATCCAACCATAGTAAAACAAGGCAGACCGCTGCTTACATCAGCTTCCACCTGAACCGGGCAGACTTCCATTCCGGAAATCGCCGCTGATAAAACACTTGCAAACAATCTTATCCCTTTCTGCAGATACAGTCCTTCCCCATACCGAACCTGTTCTGCCATTTCAATGTATCTCTGGAATAAAAAAGAATAAAAGTTAAAAAGATATGATTAAAAGATATATAAAATTCATTATAGCCCATTTTGCTCTGAATTGCAATAGTGCATTTCGTTCTGATTTATACTTTCTGAAAGGATTCGGGGACAGACGGTTTTCGTTGTTCGTTACATTTGGTCCCTGCAGACTCTACAGAAGAAAAAGAGGTGAACCTATGAAATTTCAGAGAATTCAAGACCTTCGGACAGACGCTGATCTGTCCCAGAAGCAGATCAGTGATATCCTTCACATCAGCCAGCGTTCCTACTCCCACTACGAAACTGGCTCCAGGAACATTCCAATCGAAATGCTGATCCGCCTTGCAAATTATTATGAAACCAGCATTGACTATCTGGTTGGCCGTACTGATAATAAAAAAATGCCGTAATTGCAAAGGTACTGAACAGGTACAAAATGAGGGGGATGCGATTTCCCCCTCATTTTCTATACCATAAATAAAGTTATTACCATTCACTCGTAACATTCCGTAAAGTATTTTTCATATATCCGTTACTTTCCTTCACTTCGAAGCTTTCCTTCCGTATCTGCAATTTTCTGAATATTTGCGACTTCATATTCATTAAACACAGAAGTATCTGCATCAAAGGTCTCCGGCTCCACAGTTCCCTTATACCAGGATTTACTGTTAAAATAATCCGCAATTCTCTGTGTCACAAATTTCCTGCCATGTCGGGCATAAATCTCATTTTTCGCCAGTTCCAGCTGGTCAGATGAATAGCCTGACAAATCCTCATCTGTAAGGTATCGGCTGTTGCTGTCCGGGAATATATAATCCCTGGAAGAGAGATCCATTTTATCTGTATTATCAGCCGGAGTCACGGAAGGTACCTGTGTCACAGAAGCGGCTTTCTCCCTTGTAAGGACCCCATCTACCTTTGGTGTCACCCCGGCACCCTCTGCATGGGAAGCTGTATTAAGGCGCAGATAAAGTTTGCCCTGATCAAAGGTCATATTTCCACGCACCTGGTTTCCCCAGGAATCTGTAAAGGAAAGCTTTGCTGCATTTCCAGCCACTTTTGCAGTATCCGAAGCTTCCGAAACCTTAGTGCCGGCATTGTCACCAGCCTGAGAAAAAGTAAAAGTAACAGACTTCAGGGTAAGGTCGTCTATAGACAGTGTCACCAGTCCATCCTTGCTGTACCAGGTACCCATATAATCATTTGCCACGAACGCCGGTGCCCGGGTGATCACAGGAGTCGGTGTCACTGTGGCCGTAGGCTCCGGTGTGGGCGTAGCTGTAGCCACTGGAGTCGGTGTCACTGTGGGCACCCTTTCCAAAGCCTCAATAGCAGCCTTCTTCTGCTGCTCCTTCTGAATCTTTTTCTTATGTTCGGCAAACAGAAGCCCCGCTGCTCCAATCATGATAAATATGGCAATCAGGGCAAACAGCGTTGCTTTTAGTACATCTTTGTTGTGCTTTTTCACAGGCAGTCACCTCCTGTTTATTCCTGTCCGTTCCAGCAATAAGTGCAAAGCTTGCACGGTTCAATATCAATTGACTTCTTCAGATCATCCAAACGATGATATTTCAGGGATGTAAAATTCAGTTCCTTGCGGATTTCTTCCAGCATTTCTTTGTAGTTTGTAGAATCCGGATTTGCATAATCCTGCAAAATCCTGTCTGATACATTGTCCCCTTCACGTTTCGCAATGATCCTTCTTGTGATCAGATCCATCTCTGACTTAGAGCGTGAGAAATTCAGGTACTTACATCCATATAAAAGCGGCGGGCAGGCAGGTCTGATATGAACCTCCTTAGCACCATTGTTATAGAGGAATTCTGTTGTCTCACGAAGCTGGGTACCTCTTACGATAGAGTCGTCAATCATAAGGAGGCTTTTATCTTTGATCAGTTTATGTACTGGGATCAGTTTCATTCTGGCGATAAGATTTCGCTGGCTCTGCTGAGTCGGCATAAAAGATCTTGGCCATGTGGGCGTATATTTAATAAACGGACGGGCAAACGGCACACCAGAGCGGTTAGCATAGCCGATGGCATGTGCAATACCGGAATCCGGTACTCCTGCAACCAGATCCGGATTCACTTCTCCGGCATCTCTTCCTGCCAGAATATCGCCGCATTTGTAACGCATTTCCTCTACATTTACCCCCTCATAAGTGGAGGTTGGATATCCATAATATACCCAGAGGAAAGAACAGATTCGCATCTTGTCTCCTGGCTTCTGCAGAACCTGGGCTCCCTCCGGGGTAATAAAATCAATCTCTCCAGGTCCCAGCTCTTTCAGGTCTTCATAGCCAAGATTAATGTAGGCATGACTTTCAAAAGAAGCACAGCATGCATCTTCCTTCTTGCCGATTACAAGAGGAGTTCTTCCATAACGGTCGCGTGCTGCGTAAATGCCCTCCCCTGTCATAAGAAGAAGGGTCATAGAGCCCTCGATCATCTCCTGTGCATAGCGGATTCCCTCAACAATACTATCCTTCTGATTGATCAGCGCTGCAGTCACCTCTGTAGGATTCACACTGCCACCGCTCATCTCCAGAAAATGGGTATGCCCGTCTTTGAAGCATTTCTCTACCAAAGCTTCTATATTATTGATCTTGCCTACTGTTGTAATTGCAAAATTTCCCAGATGGGAACGCACCAGAAGAGGCTGCGGTTCATTGTCAGAAATACAGCCTATTCCAAGATTGCCTTCCATCTCTGCCACATCTTTGTCAAATTTGGTACGGAACGGTGAGTTCTCAATATTATGGATCACGCGGTTAAATCCACTGCTCCTGCTATAAACGGTCATTCCGCCCCTTCTTGTACCCAGATGGGAGTGATAATCAATTCCAAAAAAAAGATCCATTACACAATCAGACTTTGACGCAACACCAAAAATTCCACCCATTTTTCCTTAGTCTCCTTATTTTTTCTCCTTTATAACGCCTTTTCTGTAGGCATCCAAAAGCTGTTTCAGCTCCTGAATTCGTTCTTTCAGTGCCTTACCGTTATCCGTATCTCCCACAAGGGCACGCCTTGGATTATAGCGGACAGCCACACGGTTGGACACAATGTCCCTCTCTGTTTCCACTGCATCTTCCGCCGAAGTAAAAGGCTCATGGGCAGTCAGGCTCAAACCATAGGAACTGTAAACAAGAGTATATCCGGCAATACCGGTCACATTCCGGTATGCCTCACAAAAACCACCGTCAATTACGATCACCTTGCCATCACATTTCACCGGATTCTCTCCCTCCAGCTGATGAACAGGCACGTGACCATTGATAATATGCCCCTCATCCGGATCCAGCCCGAATTCTTCCAGCATACGATTTACTACCTCTTCTTTTTCCCAGAGGTGATAGTAGGCATTCTTTTTCTCTTTGTGTGTCTCTTTATCTGCGATAAAATAACGCTCGAAGGTAGTCATTTTATCTTTTCCATAAAGGGGAGAATTAGGCCCGGCCCAGATATACCACAGAATATCCTGGCTTGCTTTCTTCTCCTTCTCATCTACGGTAAAAAAAGCTTTTCTTACGTAGGCTTCCAGTTTATCATAAAGTGCCTTGCCTTTACAAGTCTCACCGTAAATCTCAACTTCTTTCAGAGTTCCATCCTCGTTCAGCGGAATACTTCCATGGAAAAGAAGGTTCCCGTTATAGGTCTTATAAAGGCCGCCTTTATCCAGAAGCAGCTGCATGTGGTTCTGAAGCTTCTCGCAGTTTCGAAATGCTGAGCTCAGGCGCTCCACTACTTCTTTTTCCCCATCTGTCAGCTCATAAGGATGTTCCCAGTCAATGGTTGGAAAATGGGTGTCCAGAAGATTATGCACACTTCCATCCGGCAGCTGCACAGTGCCCTTCTCCGGATCAATCCCCTCCAGAACGCATCGATTCTCCATATGAAAATCCGGATGTTCTTTCGCCAGTACCCCTTCCAGCTTAAACTGGATAATGGAAATGGCTTTGTGCATTTTCCTGCTCAGCTCTTTCTCAAGAGCATTGTAATTGGAAGGATTGCCATGTACTTCAAATACCTGGCAGGGATCATCCCCGTAAACCTCCATGGCAAAAGCAGCAAGAGGCATCATATTGATTCCATAACCATCCTCCAGAATATCCAGATTGCCGTAACGGATACTGTTACGGATCACTGTGGCCATACAGGCAGCCTGTCCTACAGCGGCGCCCATCCATACCACATCATGGTTTCCCCACTGAATATCCAGAGAATGATAATCCATCAGTCTGTCCATAATAAAATGAGGACCGGGACCTCTGTCATATATATCTCCAAGCACATGAAGGTGGTCTACAACCAGTCTCTGGATCAGTTCAGCAAGAGCGATAATGAAGTTCTCTGCCCTGCCGATATCTATAATGGTATCCACAATGGAATCGTAATAAGCCTCTTTATCCAGAACTTCTGCTTTCTCCGTGATCAGCTCTTCGATCACATATGCATAATCCGAAGGCAATGCCTTACGAACCTTGGATCTGGTATATTTGGAGGCAGTTGTCTTGCACACTTCAATAAGACGGTACAGGGTGATCTTGTACCAGTTCTGCATATCAGACTCTTTTTTCTTCACATAGGCAATTTTTTCCTTCGGGTAATACACGAGAGTTGCCAGGGAACGCTTGTCACTGTTGCTTAAGGTATGTCCAAATACATCATCTATCTTCTTTCGCACAGCTCCCGAGCCGTTTCGAAGCACATGGGAAAAAGCCTCGTACTCTCCATGGATATCGGAAAGAAAATGCTCGGTGCCTTTTGGAAGATTGAGAATGGACTGAAGGTTGATGATCTCTGTAGAAGCCTTCCCGATGGTGGGGTAGAGCTCCGCCAGACGTTGTAGGTAGCGCAGTTCTTCTGTTTTCATGGAACCTCCTAAATTCATATTACTCTTATTTAACCAGCGTTAGAAATCAAACAATGAAATCTGGTTGGATTGTGGAATATCTCCAAATAATCCAAGTTTATCCATCAGATCAATTACGGTCTTGCTGACCTTGGTCCTGTCACGGAAATCATCCTTGGAAAGAAATCTTCCCTGTACAGCAGCATCCACTACAGCATCTGCCGCCTTATCTCCAAGACCCTCTATAGAATCAATGGACGGCATCAGTTTTCCTTCTATGATCTGGAAACGATGTGCCTTCGCCCGGTAAATATCAATGGGCATAAAATCATAACCTCTTGCATACATTTCCTGGACAATACGCATATCTTTCAGGGTATCCTGCTCTTTTTTGGATGCAGCGTCCCCTTTCTTGCGTATCTCTGCCATATAAAACTCCAGCTTTTCTTTTCCCATACACATCAGTTCATAGGAAAAAGCTGTGGCACGGATACTGAAATATGCACCGTAATAAGCCAGCGGCTGGAATACCTTGAACCAGGCGATTCTGTATGCCATCATAACGTAAGCTGCCGCATGGGCTTTCGGGAACATATATTTGATTTTTTTGCAGGACCAGATATACCAGTCCGGAACGCCGTGTTCTTTCATGGTGGTGATCCACTCATCCCGAAGGCCTTTTCCTTTACGGACGCTCTCCATAATAGTAAAGGCAAGACCACTTTCCACACCCTGACCGATCAGGTAGATCATAATATCATCTCGGGTACAGATTGCCGTGGAAATAGTAGCTTTTCCCTCTTCGATCAGTGTCTGCGCATTTCCCAGCCATACATCCGTACCGTGGGAAAGTCCGGCAATACGGACCAGATCAGAAAAATATTTCGGCTTGGTATCCACAAGCATCTGCATGGCGAAATCAGTACCAAATTCTGGAATTCCCAGACAGCCAAGCTTGCAGCCGCCGATATCCTTCGGATCAATTCCAAGAGCTTCTGTACTGGCAAAAAGTGACATAACCGCCTTGTCATCAAGAGGAACCTCTCTTGCATTCAGGTCTGTCATATCCTCAAGGGTACGGATCATGGTGGGATCATCGTGTCCCAGAATATCCAGCTTCAGCAGGTTTCCATCAATGGAATGGTAGTCAAAATGGGTGGTGATAAATCCACTGCTGGAATCGTTCGCCGGGTACTGGACCGGGGTAAATTTCTCTATTTCCTCTCCCATTGGGAGTACAATAATTCCGCCAGGATGCTGTCCGGTGCTTCGCCGGATACCGGTACACCCCTGTACAATACGGTTGATCTCGCAAGAACGCTTGTGCTGTCCCCGCTCTTCAAAATAGTTCTTTACATATCCGAATGCGGTTTTATCCGCAAGGGTACCGATGGTTCCCGCCTTGAAGGTCTGACCTTTTCCGAATATAACCTCTGTATAATGATGGGCATTGGACTGATACTCTCCTGAGAAGTTCAGGTCAATATCAGGCTCCTTATCTCCTTTGAATCCAAGGAAGGTCTCAAAGGGAATGTCAAAGCCCTGTTTGGTCATCCTGGTGCCGCACTTTGGACAGATCCTGTCTGGCATATCGCATCCCGCCATACCGGAAAAGGCCTTGATCTCCGGAGAATCAAAATCACTGTACTTACACTCCGGATTGGGGCACAGATAATGGGGAGGCAGAGGATTTACCTCTGTAATACCAGACATGGTAGCCGCCAGGGAAGAACCTACAGACCCTCGGGAGCCCACCAGATAACCATCTGCATTGGACTTCCACACCAGCTTCTGGGCAATAATATACATCACCGCATATCCATTAGAAATAATGGAATTCAGCTCTTTGTCCAGACGGTCTTCTACGATCTTGGGAAGCACTTCACCGTACATTTCATGGGCTTTCTGGAAGCACATATCCTTTAAGTCCTGGTCAGAATTCTCAATAACCGGCGGATATTTATCCGGATGGATCGGTGACATTTTCTCTATCATATCCGCAATCTTCACTGTATTTGTAATTACCACTTCCTCTGCCTTCTCGCTTCCCAGATAGGAAAACTCCTCCAGCATTTCCTCAGTAGTGCGAAGATAAAGAGGTGCCTGATTGTCGGCATCCTTGAAGCCGCTTCCAGCCATGATAATACGACGGTAGATTTCATCCTGGGGATCCATAAAGTGAACGTCACAGGTAGCAACAACCGGCTTGTTAAACTGTTCACCAAGCTTTACAATTTTTTTGTTGATCTCAATCAGATCCTCTTTCGAATGAATCGTATCATTCTTTTCATCCTCCACCATGAACATATTGTTCCCAAGGGGCTGGATTTCCAGATAATCATAAAAGCTTACCAGCCTTGCGATTTCCTGCTCCGGTGCATTGCGCAAAAGAGCCTGGTAAAGCTCACCAGCCTCGCAGGCACTTCCAATAAGAAGTCCCTCCCGATGTGCCTCAAACACGCTCTTTGGCACACGGGGTCTGTGGTTAAAGTACTTGATATGGGACTGGCTTACCAGCTTGTACAGATTGATACGGCCGGTCTCATTCCGCATGAAAATAACGGCATGGTAAGTAGGCAGTTTCTTAATGGTGTCCGGGGAAACCTTTCCCTGCTCATTCAGCTTGTCTACATCCGTAATATCTCTTTCCCTGCACATTCCCACGAATTTCTCGAAAATACGGGCCGTACACTCTGCATCATCAACCGCACGATGGTGATGATCTAGGGAAACGCCAACTGCCTTGGCAACGGTATCCAACTTAAAACGGTTCAGCGCAGGCAGCAGGAATCGTGCCATACCTACCGTATCCACATAGGTGAAATCATTTGGGATTCCCATGCGGTTACAATTCTCTATAATAAAACTCATATCGAAATCTGCGTTGTGGGCTACCATTGTAGCTCCTTCACAAAATTTCAGAAATTCTGGTAAAATTTCTTCAATTGGACGGGCATCCATGACCATACTGTCATTAATACTGGTCAGCTGCTCAATTCGAAATGGAATTGGAACCTGAGGATTAACAAATGTGGAAAAACGATCTGTGATCTTTCCATTTTCCACCAATACAGCACCAATTTCAATGATCTTACAGGTAAGGGGGGAAAATCCTGTGGTCTCAATGTCGAAAACCACGAATCTTCCGTCCAGGGACTGTTTTTTCGGGTTGGTGACCATACCCTTTAAGTCGTCTACCAGATAGGCCTCCATACCGTAAAGCACCTTAAAATCAGAATCCTTTGGCACGCAGCCTCCCCACGCATCAAAGCAATGGTTTGCCTCCGGGAAAGCCTGCACCACACCATGATCTGTGATGGCAATGGCAGGATGCCCCCACTCGTAGGCACGTTTTACCAGCGCTTTTGCCTCGGTTACACCATCCATATCGCTCATTTTCGTATGACAGTGAAGTTCCACACGCTTCTGAGGGCTGGTGTCCACTCTGGAGCTGCGGAAATCGGAGATTTTCTTAATTCCTGAGATGGAGCCTATGGTAAGCTCACCATCGAAACGGTCAATAGAAGTAACGCCTTTGATTTTCAGGAAGGCACCTTTTTTCACATGCTCTTTGATCTCCGGCACCTGCTCATTGCGCAGGAACATTTTTACTGTGATGGAATCTGTGAAGTCCGTAACTGGGAAAATCAGTATGGTCTTCTCATTTCGAATCTCTCTCGCTTCCACATCCATAACCTGACAGCGGATGATAACCTCTCCCATTTCCTGCACAATATTTTCCAATGGAATAGGCTCGTCCTCGAAATCCCTTCCATAAATAACGTCCGGATTTGGATCCTTGCGGAAGCCACCACGGAAATCGCCCCATTTGCCTTTCTTTTCGAATGGCTTTTTCTCGAAAGGCTTCTTTTCACTGGCTGCCTCTGCTTTCTTCTCCGACCTGGCAGCGGATGTCTTGCCGGCTGCGGCCTCTTTTCCTGTTTTTTCCTCAGCTGCAGGAGCTGGTGCTGCGCTCTCTTCTTCTGTGGAAAGTCTGGCATGCTTCAGCACATTAGCTACTTCCTGACGGATCTGGATAGCTGCATTTTTGCGGTACCTGCTCTCCTCCGTCTGCACATAATCCAGAGAAACTTTCAGGTCCATTCCACAACGCTCGCAGAATACTTTGTGAAGATATTCAATAAGTATCTCACTTTTCTGTCTGGAAATCACAGAATCCGGAAGTACCATATTCAGGCAGTCATCTTCTGGAAATGTGATCTGTGCCTGCTTGAACAGATTGTATTCCAGCATGTTGTAATTGCGAAGCTCCAGTTCCATGCTGGAGCGGTAGGTATCCAGGAAATTCTTTGGCGTGTATTGTCTGGACAGATGGAACTTCTCAATTACTTTCACACTCACTTCAAGACCTGGAAAGCACTGTCTCTGAATCTGCTCTTCCAGGCTGAAAATATGCTTTTTGTGGATCCAGCGGTCGCTTTTCAGGTAAATCCGGACACAGGTTTTAGCAGAGTTGCAGGCAACCTTGGTGACGATCACCTCTTCCAGAAGTTCACTTAATTCCTGTTTTAATTTTAAGTTTGGAAATACGTCAAAAAATTCTTTTTCCATTTATAGAATATACACCTTCTGTCATTTCTGTGTCTTATTGCTATCCCAGTTCATCAATTCTTCTCTCAAGGTATCCAGCAGCTGGTCTTCCGGCACTTTCTTCACAATCTCACCGCCTTTGATCAGAAGACCTACACCTACGCCGCCTGCAATTCCGATATCGGCTTCTTTCGCCTCTCCCGGGCCGTTTACCACACAGCCCATAACAGCTACTTTAATGTCAAGAGGGATATCCTGCACCATAGTTTCTACTTTATTTGCAAGACCGATCAGATCGATCTGGGTGCGCCCGCAGGTTGGACAGGATACTACTTCCACGCCGCCTTTGCGAAGTCCAAGGGTTTTTAGGATACGTCTGGCAGATTTTATCTCTTCCAGAGGGGCACCAGTCAGGGAGACGCGGATCGTGTCACCGATTCCCTGGTATAAAATAATACCAAGCCCTATGGCAGATTTGATATTTCCAGAATAAAGGGTTCCTGCCTCTGTAATTCCCACATGGAGAGGATAACTGGTCTGTTCCGCAATCAGTTCGTGAGCCCTGGCGCACATCATAACATCAGAAGATTTGATGCTGATCACCAGATTGTCGTAGCCAAGCTCTTCAATAATGTGCACCTTGTCAAGGGCGCTTTCTACCAGACCTTCTGCGGTAACACCGTGATATTTCTCCACCAGTTCTTTCTCAAGAGAACCGCTGTTTACCCCAACACGGATGGGAATATTCCGCTCCTTCGCCACATCTACAACTGCCTTGATACGCTCTGTGCTTCCAATATTTCCGGGATTGATACGGATCTTGTCGGCACCGTTCTCCATGGCCGCAATCGCAAGACGATAATCAAAATGAATATCTGCTACCAGCGGAATGTGAATTTGTTTTTTGATCTCTTTCAGAGCCTTTGCCGCTTCCATGGTCGGCACTGCACAGCGGATAATGTCGCAGCCAGTAGCCTCCAGGGCAAGGATCTGCTCTACGGTTGCCTGCACATCCTCTGTTTTTGTATTGGTCATAGACTGGATCAGGATGGGATTTCCGCCTCCAATCTTCTTATTTCCTATCTGAATTACTTTGGTATGGTCTCTGTACATACGAAATTCCTCCATATATTATGAACATGGTATTCTTTGGTTACTGTTCACTGATAGCATTCTTTGCGGTTCACTTTTACACCGCAGGCGCTTATCAAACTTTTCTATGCAAAAAGGCACAAAAGGGATGTCTCTGACACCCCTGCTGTACAGTTATTTTCACAGCATTCTGCAAGTATTTTCAAACAGGCTCCAGAGCCTGTTTTCTTTGCAATTTAATGCTGGATTTCCAACAATTTATTCTTCAAGTCTTCTTCCATCTTGCGCATTTCCAGTTCTGCCTGGGCTCTCTTGGCGCGGCCCTCTTTCTGAATATTCATGACATCATCCAAAGTAGCGATCAGCTCCTGATTGGTCTGCTTCAGAGTCTCAATATCCACGATTCCGCGCTCAGATTCCCTGGCAGTCTCTGTGGATGCAAGGTGAAGTGCCTCCGCATTTTTCTTCAAAAGTTCATTTGTCAGGTCTGTTACCTGGCGCTGGGCCTGGGCTGCTTCTGTGGAATGGGCGATTCCAAGTGCCAGCACCATCTGGCTCTTCCAAAGTGGAATGGTATTTACAATGGTTGTCTGGATTTTTTCTACCATAAGGGTGTCATTGTTCTGCACCAGACGAATCTGCGGTGCTGTCTGCAGGGAAATGGTTCTGGTCAGTTCCAGATCATGCAGCTTCTTCTCGAAACGATTGCACTTACTGTCCAGATCCTTGGCTTCCTGCGCATCCTCCGGAAGTCCGCTGACTGCTGCTTTTGCCTCCAGATCTTTTAATTTTCCCTCCCGTACTTCCTGCAGCTTCTGTTTTCCTGCAAGGATGTACATGGTCAGTTCTTTATAATAGTTCAGGTTCTGAGCATACATTTTTTCCAGAACTGCGGAATCCTTCATGAGACGCATCTGGTGATCCTGAAGGGAGGTAGTGATCTTCTGCACATTTACCTCAGCCTTGGCGTAGCGGTTCTTCATATTTTCAATCTTGCTGCCCTGTTTCTTGAAAAAGCCAAGAAAGCCTTTCTCCTCCTCAGCAGCATCAAAATCGCGAAGCTCGCCTACCACCTGGGTGATCAGCTCTCCAACCTCACCCAGATCCTGTGTCCGTACATTTTCAAGAGCTGCATCGGAAAAATCAGCCATTTTCTTCTGGGTTCCGGCACCGTACTGGAGGATCTGGTTAGTATTCTCAATGTCAATTTTCTTAGCAAAGCTGTCTACCATCTGCTGTTCTTCCGGGGAGAGAACGGTCTGTTCCATTTCCTTTTTCACAGCTTCGGCTTCCGGCTCTGCTGCAATCTCTGCCTTTGGCTCTCCCAAATCCGGTTCTAATGTAAGTGTAGGTGCGTTATCTTCAAAACCTGTAAATTCGTTTCCCATAGCATCCTCCTTGTGTATAGGTCTGCCCATATTTATCAGCAGCCTTCAGTTTGGCATTTTCGTTATTTTTATAACCCGCTCTAACCCCGCTGCAAATCTTATCTTTTCATATACTTAACATTCCGCACACTGCTAGAGCCTGTTTTTTTCAGCCTCTTTTCTCATACGGGTAAGCTCGTCCTCAGTCAGCCCTTCCTGTGCCAAAACTGTATTCAGAACAGAAATATCACTGGATACATCCATAGCCGTGTCTTCAAATATGGAATCCAGAAGCTTCTCAAAAGCCACATTCAGCGTATCAATAGTCTCTTCGATTTCTTTCTTGGAAGAAGTAATATTCTCTCCCTGAACCGGCTGGCTGTCCATTTCTTCATATGCATTCAAAAGCTTCACAGTCATAGGAAGATAATAATCCATAAGGCGGTTCAGATCCGGAATAATCTCCGGATGAGCCTTGGCGCGTTCAAAAATCTTCGCTATGATCAGCTCCATACGGGAGATTTTTCTGGAAATCTCTTCTCCTGGAATGGCATCATTGCTGCGGTGGATTTTATCAAGAAAGTCATTTCCCTTATCCAGAACCTGCCGGACTTCCGGGGAAAGTCTGATTCTTTTCGCAGCATCCCGTTCTGCTTCCACACACGCCCGGGCATCTGCCTGTTCATGCTGGTTAAATTTCTGCCTTTCTTTTTCCTCTGCCTGCTGACGAAGCGCTGCCTCCTGGCGTGCACGCTCTTCATCCTGCTGATGATTTCTTTCTTCCAGCCGCTTCTGAGTGCTTACATATTGGTCGTAAGTCTCATTACTTGTGATCAGGCAGGTTTCCTGTTTATCAACATGTCCCTGAAGGAACCAGCCTTTGCTTATCATACGTTTGATATCTTTTTTTACAAATTTCACCGGCTTGCCGACTGCCTGTGCCAGCTGCTGGAAATTGCAGTAGGTGTGAGTGCCAAGAGCCTTGATATACTTGTTTCGGCGGCTTAAACTGGTAAGACTGCTGCAGCCCTGGCCGAGAAGGGTTCCACCACTGGCAGTAATTGCAGCCAAAACTCCCGCTCCAACCCAAAAGCCACCGCCCTTAAGTATTGCAACGCCTCCTACAATTAATGTTAAAATTCCAAATACTCCAGTAGTAATCCCACCAAACACTGTCTTCAGAATTCCCCCGACCTTGATTCCATTCGTCGGTAAATACAATGCCAGATCCGAATTCTGGTGATTGGTATCCTGCCTGCCTGTACCATTTCTCTGGAAATTTCCATTACGCGAATCATTCCCTTTCGCATCGGCATATCCTTGATAACCAGTTCCATGATCCTCCCCGGTACTCCGGTTTTTCTTTCCATCCTTCTGAAAATCCCAGGACCGATTCTCTCTGTAATCATAAGAACTGCCGCTGCGGTAATTGGTATATTTCCCACTGCCCACAGTATTATTAAGCGCATCCCGAAGGGCATCACTCCCATTATCAATAGCCTTATTCAGCGCCTGATTAATACTCTGGCTCAGTTTCTGGTAATTTTTTTCATTTACTGCACTGTCAATGATGCTCTGGATCTTATCTCCAAGTTCATCAAATTCGTTATATCCCATCTTTTCCTCCGGATATTTTATTTCACAACGCTTGTTTTATCATTATACAAAAATCCCCCTCAAAAAACAAGACACCATAAAATATAAACACATTATACTTTTTGTAACCTTTTTCACAGGAAAATCACTTAAAAAATCTGCTTTTCCCATTGAATTTCACACGTAAAAGTTTTACAATAGTAAAAACATTGGGGATTCACAATAAGAATCTCCCCCCAAAAACCACGCTAGGAGGAAATTGTTATGGAAAAAAAGAACATTGACTGGGGCAACCTGGGCTTTGGTTATGTAAAAACAGACTACCGTTATGTATCCAATTATAAAGACGGCAAGTGGGATGAGGGAGGCCTTACCACAGATGATATGGTTACCATCAGTGAGTGTGCAGGTGTCCTTCAGTATGCACAGACTGTTTTTGAGGGTATGAAAGCATATACTACAGAAGACGGACATATCGTTACTTTCCGTCCTGACCTGAACGGTGAGCGTATGGAGCATTCCGCCGCAAGACTGGAAATGCCTGTATTCCCGAAAGACCGTTTTGTTGACGCAGTTGTTCAGACAATTAAAGCAAATGCAGCATATGTTCCGCCATATGGTTCTGGTGCTACTTTATATGTACGTCCGTACATGTTCGGAAGCGACGCTGTTATCGGTGTAAAACCTGCCAGCGAGTATCAGTTCCGTGTATTCACCACACCTGTCGGACCATACTTCAAAGGCGGCGCTAAGCCGATCACAATCCGTGTCAGCGACTTTGACCGTGCTGCACCAAATGGTACCGGTCATATCAAAGCTGGTCTTAACTACGCAATGAGCCTTCATGCGATCGTTGACGCTCATAAGAACGGATTCGATGAGAACATGTATCTTGATTCCAAAACTCGTACCAAGGTTGAGGAGACAGGCGGAGCAAACTTCTTATTCGTAACAAAAGACGGCAAGGTTGTTACTCCGAAGTCTGACAGTATCCTTCCATCCATCACACGTCGTTCTCTGATCTACGTTGCGAAAGAGTACCTTGGACTTGAGGCTGAGGAAAGAGAAGTATACTTCGACGAAGTGAAGGATTTCGCAGAGTGCGGTCTTTGCGGTACTGCTGCTGTTATCTCTCCTGTTGGAAAGATCGTGGACCACGGCAAAGAGATTTGCTTCCCAAGCGGCATGAACGAGATGGGACCGATCACCAAGAAGCTGTATGAAACCCTTACCGGAATCCAGATGGGACGCATCCAGGCTCCAGAGGGATGGCTGAAGGTTATTGAGTAATTTCTTAAGCTTCCCATTTTTCGTATTTTTTCAAACACACTCTACACAGCATATAACAAAAATCAGTTCTGTCGTGATGGCAGAACTGATTTTTTTTAAAACACATTATATTTTCCCGCTTATTTATTTCTCTCATATCTCACAAACTTATATTCCAGATCAAAATATGTCTGCTCTTCGCTCTCTGCTGCCACATGCCACTGTGGATCTTCATCCAGATTCGGAAAATAACTGTCTGCAATATAAGCAAAATCAATCTTGGTCACCTGAGCAGCATCACAATAAGGAAGAAGCTGTTTATAGATAGTGTCGCCGCCAATGCAGTATACATCCTCTGCCGGATACTTTTTCAGTTCTTCCATAAGCTCTTCAATAGAATGAACGATTATGGCATCCTTCACTTTGTAATTCTCATTTCTGGTAAGAACGATGTTTGTGCGGTTTTTAAGAGGAAGCCCTCCTGGGAAGCTCTCCAGGGTCTTTCTTCCCATAACACAAACCTTGCCAGTGGTCTCCTGACGAAACATTTTCATATCCGCCGGAATGCTTACAAGAAGCTTATTGTCTTTTCCAATTCCCCAGTTTTTGTCAGCAGCTACTATTATTTTCATTTCTTATAATCTCCTTTATATGAACTCAGTACTAGTATGACTCACGCTAATTAGCAACCTTTCCCATTTACTCCATGTTTAAATCGCAATCGGAATATTTTTAATCTGAGGCCAGGTCTGATAATTCTCCACGATCAGATCATCCGTGGTAAAATCATAGAAATTCTTCACATTCGGATTCAGTTTCACAGTCGGTGCCGGATAAGGTGTCCTGGAAATCAGCTCCTTGATAACCGGAACATGTCTGTCATAAATATGACAATCCGCGATCACATGTACCAGCTCACCGGCTTCCATGTCACAGCATTGTGCGATCATCATAAGAAGAAGGGAGTACTGGCATACATTCCAGTTATTTGCAGCCAGGATATCCTGGGAGCGCTGGTTCAAAATGGCATTTAAGGTCAGCTTGTCCTTTCCAGGCTCCTTTGTTACATTGAAGGTCATAGAGTAAGCACATGGGTAAAGATTCATCTCATGAAGATCTTCATGCACATAAATATTGGTCATAATACGACGGCTGTATGGATTATTCTTCAGATCATAAAGAACACGGTCTACCTGATCCATCATGCCTTCTTTGTACTGATGCTTCACACCCAGCTGATAACCATATGCTTTTCCAATAGAGCCATTCTCGTCAGCCCAGCTGTCCCAGATGTGACTGTGAAGATCATGAATATTATTGGATTTCTTCTGCCATATCCAGAGGATCTCATCCATGGCGCTCTTCAGCGCAGTTTTACGAAGAGTAAGTGCAGGGAATTCCTTGCGCAGATCGTAACGGTTCACAACTCCGAAACGTTTTATGGTATAAGCAGAGGTACCATCTTCCCACACCGGGCGCACTTTTTCTCCCTCTGTACTGGTTCCGTTCTCAATTACATCTTTACACATATCTATAAATATATTATCTGCTAAACTCATACCTGTTCATTTTCTCCTTTTTCATCACGTTCTATACTCAATGCTTCACCAATTTTAGCATAATTCGTGGTAAATAACAAGGTTTTGCCGCACTGCTAAAATACCTTTCCCTTTACAATCCAATTTTCCCGTGTTATAGTAAACCCCATGAAGAAAATTTTAATCCATTTACTGAAACCTCTTTCTTTTCTTCCTGCAATTCTGATGATGTATCTGATTTATTCATTTTCAGCCCAGACAGGGGAGGTGTCCGGAGCCCTAAGCTATGAAGTCAGCTACCAGATTGTGGAAACCAAGAATGAAGTTCTCAACGAAAACAAAACTTATGACGAGCTCGCCTATTCTGCCAGCTCCATCGAATTTTATGTGCGAAAAGCAGCTCACATGACAGAGTACTGTCTGCTTGCCATTTCCATTTCTTTCCCACTTTATGTTTACGGAGTAAGAGGTATCTGGCTGATCCTGCTGGCAGGCGCCATATGCGTAGGCTTCGCAGGCTTTGATGAATACCACCAGTCCTTTGTGGCAGACCGCGGACCTTCTGTACGTGATGTGGGAATCGACAGCATCGGAGTCACAGCGGGAATCCTGTTGGTGCAGGCATTCTGCTGGTCCACTCTACATAACCCAAGCGGGAAACGCAGGCGCAGGAAACGGCGCTAGAGCGTGTATTTCAACAAAAAACAGACTTCTGATTGATTATCACTCATTCGGAAGTCTGTTTATTTTTTTTATATTTAGTATTGTATTCGTAATTTCGTGCTGTTATAATCATAAAACGCAAAAGTAACCGCCCGGTCTGCAAACTAGTACATCGTTCTCGAAATAACTACACCACTCATTTTTCATACATATATTAGCACTATCTAATATATCAATTTCTTTTCAAAAAACAATACTCTCTATTCTTCATCCTCTGTCGCATCCCCTAACTGGCTAACCAGATTAGCGCGGTCAGCAATAGACATTTTCTTATTCAAGGATGAAGTACTTTCCATTTTAGATTCAACTGTCCTTGAAGTTTCTGTCTCAGAAGCCTGTGCTTCACTTTCTGCATTCGACTCCTTCTGAATCTTGCCAGCCTTTATGCTGCCGCGGATTCCATTGATCACGAAAGCAACGCCAAGCACAATAAAAATCACTCCCGCAACCATAAAGCCAGGACTGCTGCCCTCAGCACCATTTATTACATTCTGGCAAAGTGAAACACCCAGATAAGCCACATAAACCCCTGCCAGAATCATAACCAGGCAGGTTCTCATAGGCATAGCAGACTTCCCATTTCTGGCTTTCTGCTTCTCATTTACATCAGTCTCTTCCAGATTCTTATTTTCCATATTCATCCCCCTTATGAAATAGCAAACTGACTCTCATACAGATTCGCATAGAAGCCCTTCTTCGCCAGCAATTCCTCATGTCTGCCCTGCTCGATAATATTTCCGTCCTTCATGACCAGGATCAGATCTGCCTCCTGAATAGTGGAAAGACGATGTGCTACAATAAAGCTGGTTCTTCCTTCCATCAACTCTGCGAAAGCCTTCTGCACCTTCACCTCAGTACGGGTATCAATGGAAGAAGTGGCCTCATCCAGGATCAACATAGCCGGGTGCATCAGCATAACCCTTGCAATGCAAAGAAGCTGCTTCTGTCCCTGGGAAATATTTCCGCCTCCCTCTGAAATCACGGTATCATAGCCGTTTGGCATACGCTTGATAAAACTGTGGGCATGTGCATGCTTAGCTGCCTCCATAACCTCTTCCAAAGTCGCATCCGGCTTTCCATAGGCAATGTTCTCGCGGATGGTTCCTGCCTTCAGCCAGGTCTCCTGAAGCACCATACCAAAGTTTCGTCTCAGGCTGTCTCTTGTCAGCTCTCTTACCGGATAACCGCTTACCTTAATCTGTCCCTTATCTACATCATAGAATCTCATAAGAAGGTTGATCATAGTGGTCTTACCGCATCCGGTAGGTCCGACGATGGCGATCCTCTGTCCAGGTTTTACGTCAATGGAAATATCTGTAAGAAGCGGAACTTCTTTTCTGTAAGAAAAGGAAACACTCTCCACGCTTACACGGCCGTCTGCTTTCTCCAGCTCCCAAGCATCTGGCGCATCTGGCTCCTGTGCCGGTGTATCAATAAAGTCAAAGAGACGTTTTGCACATGCCAGCGCATTCTCCAGCTCTGTGATAACGCCGGAAATCTCATTAAACGGCTTGGTATACTGATTTGCATAGTTCAGGAAGCTGGTCAGCTGTCCCACAGTCATACCGCCCTTAATTACTGTAAATGCACCAAAAATTCCAACTGCTGTGTAAACAAGACCATTTACAAAGCGTGTGGACGGGTTTGTAATAGAGGAAAAGAAAATCGCTTTGATTCCGCAGACGCGAAGCTCTTCATTTACTTTTCCAAACCTTTCATTAGCTCTCTCCTCATAGGAAAAAGCCTGCACGATCTTCTGATTTCCAACAAGCTCTTCCACAATAGAAGTCATCTCCGCTCTCTTCTCGGACTGCTCCTGAAACATGCGGAAGGTTCTGCCTGCGATAAAGCTTGCCACGAACAGGGAAATCGGAGTGAGCAAAATAACGATCACTGTGATCTTCACACTGATGGAAAGCATAAATCCAATGGTTCCAAAGATGGTCAGCACACCGGTAAACAGCTGGGTAAAGCCCATAAGGAGACCATCTGAAAACTGACTGACATCAGAAACAATACGGCTTAAAATATCTCCTGGCTGATTGGCATCTATATAAGATACCGGCACCTCCTGAAGATGGGCAAACGCCTGGCTTCGCACATCCTGCACCACGCTGTAGGTAACCTGATTGGTAAGAAGGTTCATCACCCACTGGGAAACTGCATTTCCCACAACGATCACAGCCAGAGCTCCAAGCACCTTCAAAAGTCCGGCTGTATTTACATTTCCCGGACCTACGATATTATCTACACCATTACCAATCAGAATGGGTGTATACAAGGTAAATCCAACGGTGACAAGCGCTGTCAGAAGCATAATGATAATTTTTGCTTTGTAAGGGCTGATAAATTTCAGTACCCTCTTCATAGTCTCTTTATTCCTTCCCATCAGCGGTTCACCTCCTGTTCGGAAAGCTGTGACAGGCAGATTTCTCTGTAGACCTCACAGGATTCCATAAGCTCTTTGTGTGTTCCCACACCAGCCAGCTCACCATCATCCAGAACCAGGATCTTATCTGCCTGCTTGATGGAGGTTGCTCTCTGGGAAACGATAAACACAGTCATTCCCTTTGTCTGCTCATGAATGGCATGACGAAGAGCCGCATCTGTGGCAAAGTCAAGGGCAGAAGCACTGTCATCCATGATCAGGATCTCCGGATCTCCCACCAGTGCTCTTGCTATGGTAAGACGCTGGCGCTGTCCGCCGGAAAGATTGGCGCCGCCCTGACTTACCATGGTATTTAAGCCCTCCGGCTTACTTTTTACAAAACCACTTGCCTGCGCAATGGAAAGAGCCCGTTGGATTTCTTCTTCGGAAGCGTCCTCTTTGCCCCATTTCATATTGTCACGGATGGTTCCCTTAAACAGAACTGCCTGTTGTGGTACCATCCCCACCTTTTTACGAAGCTGTGAAAATGGATATTCTTTTACATTATTTCCATCAATTACCACATTACCGGAAGTTACGTCATAGAAGCGTGGGATCAGATTGACCAGAGTGGATTTACCACATCCGGTACCACCAATGATACCGATGGTCTCACCTGGTTTTGCCGTAAAGGAAATATGGGAAAGCGCCGGCTCCTTGCTGCCTGCATAGGTAAAGCTCACATCTTCAAAGACAACTCTTGCAGCGCCTGCATTTTCTTTCTGAACACTATTGCCCTGATCCGTGAGAGACGGCT
This sequence comes from Blautia faecis, assembly GCF_027662325.1. Lineage (NCBI taxonomy): Bacteria > Bacillati > Bacillota > Clostridia > Lachnospirales > Lachnospiraceae > Blautia > Blautia faecis. The sequence goes on from NZ_JAQDKY010000008.1 coordinate 98,392, forward strand.
GTGTATCCAGCACCTCATTCAGACGCACACCGGAAGCCATAGCCTTTGTCACTGCCACGATCAGGTTTGCAAGAGCGATCAGTGCGATCAGGATCTGGTTCATATAGTTTACAAGGGCAACCACTTCCCCCTGTGTAAGAATACCCACAGACACTTCCTTGCTTCCATACCAGAGGATTCCGATAATGGCAAAGTTCATGATAACCGTAGTGGCAGGATTCAGAAGTGCGGAAATTTTTCCCGCTCTTACCTGCACCTTGGTGTAATCGTCGTTTACTTCTGAAAATTCTTTATATTCTTCCTGCTGTCTTCCAAAAGCCCTTACCACTCTGGCACCCACATGATTCTCTCTGGTGATCAGTGAAATTCGGTCCAGAAATGACTGAGCCTTTTTGTAAATTGGCACTGTTGTACGCATAATTCCGTAAATTACAATGGAGATCACCGGAACCGCAATCAGGAAGATCAGACCAATCTTCACATCAATGGTAAAGGACATGATCACTGCACCCACAACAATAAAAGGAGAACGAAGGAACAGACGAAGTACCATGTTCACACCAGTCTGTGCCTGATTCACGTCATTGGTGATCCTTGTCACAAGGGTAGGAGTTCCAAGCATATCCAGTTCTCTGTAAGAAAGCCTGCTGATATGGGAAAAAAGCTCCTTGCGAAGGGCAGTGCTGAATCCCATGGCTGCCTTTGCAGAGAAATACTGTGCTGTCAGGGAACATGCAAGACCGATCACTCCAAGCAGTACCATGATCACACACTGGTGCCAGATATAGACATTGTCCTGATTCTTAATGCCGATATCCATGATTCTTGCAACAACCAGAGGCACGATCAGCTCAAAGGTGGCCTCCAGCATTTTGAACAAAGGAGCCAGAAAACTTTCTTTCTCATAGCCCTTCAAAAATATAAGCAATCTCTTCATCTTACTTCTTATTCTCCTGGATTCGTCCATATAATCTGGTCATTGCGTTAATTCTATGAATGATCTCATCCGTAAGCTGACCTCTTGTAAGACGCCATTTCCAGTTGTCTCCCAAAGTAGAAGGCGTATTCATTCTCGCTTCATTTCCAAGACAGAGATAATCCTGCAAAGGTACTACGCACACTTCTGCTACTGAGGACTGTGCCGCCCGGATAAGCCCCCATACACATTCATCTATGTCTTTCTCCTCACAGGCTGTGTACTGGTTCACATAGTCTCTGTTTGACTGGGTAAGGTTTCCAAGCCAGCCCTTCGTAGTCTCATTGTCGTGGGTTCCAGTGTATACAATACAGTTTTTGTCATATCGGAAAGGAAGATATACGCTCTCGCCGCTTTCATCAAAGGCAAACTGAAGCACCTTCATACCCGGATATCCGGATTCTGCCAGAAGCTCCCTGACGCTGTCTGTAAGGAATCCCAGATCCTCTGCGATCACATCCAGATCCTTAATTTTCTCCTCCAGGACCTTGAACAGTTCTATTCCAGGACCTTTTTCCCATTTTCCATTCTCAGCGGTCTCATCTCCATAGGGAACTGACCAGTACTCGTCAAAACCGCGGAAATGATCGATCCGGACCTTGTCGTACAGCTTCATACAGTGAGCCATACGAAGGATCCACCAGTTATAACCTGTTTTCTTATGATATTCCCAATTATAAAGTGGATTTCCCCACAGCTGACCAGTTGCGGAAAAAGCGTCTGGAGGACATCCTGCCACTGCTGCCGGTGTAGCCTCCTCATCAAACTGGAACAGATCCGGGTTCGCCCATGCATCTGCGCCATCAAAAGCCACATAAATAGGAAGATCACCGATGATCTTAATACCTCTGTCATTTGCATATTTCTTCAGCCGGTTCCACTGGCGGTAGAACCAGAACTGCTGAAAGGCATAGAAGCTGATATCCTCCTTCAGCTCCTCTCTTGCCTTAGCAAGCGCCTCCGGCTTACGTGTCTTTAAGTCCTCCGGCCACTGATTCCAGGAAATTCCCTCCAGGCTGTCCTTTACTGCCATATAAAGACAATAATCTGCAAGCCAGAAGCCCTGCTCTTTCTCAAAGGCTTCCATCTCCTCACGGATCAGCTGAAGCTCCTTTTCTTTCCCATCCATTTGGTAAAAACGTCTGTAAGCCTTCCGAAGAAGGGAAAATCTGGAAAGATAAACCTTCTCATAGTCCACATAGCTTTTGCTGCCGCCCCAGTCACATTCTGCACATTCTGCTGCTGTGAGAAGGTCTTTCTGGATCAATTCCTCCAAATCAATGAAATAAGGATTTCCTGCAAATGTGGAAAAAGACTGGTAAGGGGAATCCCCGTATCCGGTAGGTCCAAGTGGCAGGATCTGCCAGTATTTCTGACCCGCTTCTGCAAGCTGATCTACAAAAGCGTAAGCTTCTTTAGAAAAACATCCGATTCCATAGTTGGAAGGGATACTGGATATAGGCAATAAAATACCGCTGGCTCTCATCATATGTTCCTCCTGTCTGGTTCAATAACCATTATCTGCTTATTATACCGCTATCATGCATAATCGGTCAACAGAATAAAACAGCTTCGCAAATTTTATCCTGCTTTCGTTGCTGCTCAAAAAAACAGGCACCCGGAAAAATTCCGAATGCCTGTCATTTTCTTCTGCATCACATTTAAGTAATACCAAAAGACTTATATTCTTTTGACTTGATTATTTCTTACTTGTATAACCGAAGAAGAAGTATCCAAGTGGTGTGTAGTACATGCCGTCAATGTCTGGATTGAGCATATATGGCTGTGTATAGAAGTAGATCGGAGCAAGTACGCTGTCCTGTCCAATGAGGATATCCTCAGCTTCGTGGAATGCTTTCATACGCTCTTCCGGATCAGAAGTAGCTTTTGCTGCATCGATAGCTGCATCATAGTCTGGGTTAGAGTACTGAGCGTCGTTGTTACCGCCGTCTGTGTACCACATATCCAGGAATGAGCAAGGATCGTTGTAGTCTGCGATCCAGCCGTTACGGGCGATCTGGAAGTTACCATCTTTTCTGTTCTGAAGGAATACGTTCCAATCCTGGTTGTTCAAGTTAACAGTTACACCAAGCTCTGTCTGCCACATGTTCTGAAGAGCCTCACCGATCTTCTTGTGGTTATCAGCTGTGTTGTACAGATACTCTACAGTCGGGAAGCCTTCGCCGTTCGGATAACCAGCGTCTGCAAGAAGTTGACGGGCCTCTTCGCAGTTAGCCTCATAATCCTCATCGGAAATGCTGTAGTAAGAACCGCCTACTGTACGGAAGTCATCACTACCAGCACCAGCTGCATCATTTACACCGTTCGGTACATATCCGTCAGCCGGAACCTCACCAGCCTGGGAAACGTTCTCTACGATGTAGTTACGGTCGATTACAAGTGAGAACGCTTTACGGATGTTAGGGTCAGAGAAAACTTCGTCCTCTGTGTTGAAGCATACATAGTAGGTTCCAAGATAGTCACCAATCTCAAGCTCGCCAGAAGCAAGGTAGGTCGGGATCTCGTCTACAGGAAGGTTCTCGATGAAATCAAGCTCTCCGTTGTTGTAACCTTTGAGCATTGCGTTGTTGTCATCAAGAAGTGTAAACTTGATAGTATCCGGTCCAAGATTCTCATAGTCATAGTAGTTCTCGTTTTTCTCCATGGAGATGTAAGCATTGTGAGACCACTCTGTCATTTTGTATGGTCCATTGCCAATGTATGTGCTTGGATCAAATGTCCAGTTGTCACTGCTCTCTACCATATCCTGACGAACCGGGAAGGTTGCCGGGAATGCCATGATTTCTTCGAAATACGGGCAGTCATAGGTAAGATCGATCTGAAGAGTCTGATCATCAACTGCTGTAATTCCAAGAGTGCTTGGATCCGCACTTCCGTCAGCAACTGCGTCATATCCTTTTACCATGTCGATCATGTAGCAGTAATCTGCTGCTGTCTCAGGATTTGCTAGACGCTGCCATGCATAAACGAAGTCACCAGCTGTTACAGCCTGTCCATCAGACCATTTGATTCCGTCACGAAGTTTAACAGTGTAAGTAACTGTACCATCTTCGTTCTCAGCCTTTTCCCAGGACTCAGCCTGTCCAGGAGCTGTGACAGCATTTCCTTCACCATCATTTACCCATTTAGCCAGACCTTCGAACATATGGTTGCACATGATAGCTCCATCAACTGCAGAGTTCAGTGCAGGGTCAATTGTCTGTGGTTCAGATGCGATACAAAGGTTCAGGTTGAATCCTTCGTCAGATGCTGTATCCTCGGCGAATACAGGAGTTGCTGCCATGCTTAATACCATAGCTGCAGTCAGTGCCATAGACATAAATTTTCTTCTCATTACATTTCCTCCTTTATGCTTTTTTGCGCCGCATGAGAGATGAGAATCGACGCTTGTATTCATCAGCTCTTCCGTGAAGAAGAACGAAATACCTAAACTTCCTTTATTTGTCCAGCAAATGGCAGGCTGCCCAGTGGCCCGGCTCATGCTCTCTGAACACAGGAGTTACCTGGCTGCACTTTTCAGTGGCATATGGACATCTGGTGTGGAAACGGCATCCGCTTGGCGGATTCATAGGACTTGGCACGTCTCCTTCCAGAATAATACGCTTTCTTGTCCGGCTCAGCTTTGGATCCGGAACCGGAACTGCGGAAAGCAGGGTCTGTGTATATGGATGGATCGGATGTCTGTTCAGCTCATAGCTCTCGCCCAACTCAACAAGAGAGCCAAGATACATAACACCGATTCTGTTGGAAATATGACGGACAACGGAAAGATCATGGGCAATGAACAGATAAGTCAGACCCATCTGCTCCTGCATGTCTTCCAGCATGTTTACCACCTGTGACTGGATAGAAACATCCAATGCGGAAATCGGCTCGTCACAGACGATGAACTCCGGTTTTACTGCAAGGGCGCGGGCAATACCAACACGCTGCTGCTGACCGCCGGAAAACTCATGTGGATAACGGTTTGCATGCTCTGTATTTAATCCAACCTGCGCCAGCAGCTCTTTGATCATGTCAGCGCGGTCTTTCTTACTCGCTGCAAGCTTGTGGATATCAATGGCCTCTCCAATGATCTCACCAACTGTCATTCGAGGATCCAGGGAAGCGGACGGATCCTGGAAAATGATCTGCATTTTTCTTCTGTAGGGAAGCATTTTGGCAGCTTTGGCTTTTCCAAGAGGTTTGCCGTCTTTATCCAGAGGATTGTCGTAAATGGTTTCGCCATCATAAATAATCTTTCCTCCGGTTGGCTCATAAAGGCGAAGAATCGTTCTTCCCAGTGTGGTCTTTCCACATCCGGACTCTCCTACAAGACCGAGTGTTTCACCTTTTTTGATATAAAGGGAAACATCCTGTACAGCCTGTACCCCCGGACCTTTTATGCCATTTACCGGAAAATATTTTCGTAAATTCTCAATTTCAAGAAGCTTCTTTTCTTCTGCCATTTATTTCTCCTCCTTGTTCATAAGCTCCTGAACCCGAAGCCAGCAGGCGGAACGATGTTTCTCGCCCACTTCCACGTAAGGAGGCATTTTCTTCAGACAGATCTTCATGCAATGCTCACAACGTGGAGCAAACGGACATCCTTCCGGCGGATTCAGCATATCAACCGGGGTTCCCTCGATTGGGATCAGTCTTTCATAGCTCTCGGCATCAACACGGGGCATGGAACGAAGAAGACCCTTTGTATATGGATGTGCAGGCTCGTAGAAAATGTCATCTACAGGTCCCTGCTCCACAATTTTACCTGCATACATAACGGATACCTTGTCACAGATATCTGCCACAACACCAAGGTTGTGTGTGATGAAAATGATTCCCATTCCGGTCTTTTTCTGAAGATCCTTCATCAAGTCAAGGATCTGTGCCTGAATGGTAACATCAAGGGCTGTGGTCGGCTCATCTGCGATCAGAAGCTGCGGATGGCAGATCAGTCCCATAGCGATCATGACACGCTGTCGCATACCGCCGGAAAACTCGTGTGGATACTGCTTCATACGCTTCTCCACATTATTGATTCCAACCAGTTCCATCATTTCCATGGCACGTTTCTGGGCTTCTTCTTTGCTGATTTTCTTATCATGGGCACGAAGAGCTTCCACAAGCTGATTTCCGATGGTGTAAACCGGATTCAGACAGGTCATGGGATTCTGGAAAATCATAGCTACTTTGTTTCCGCGGAACGCAGTCATCTCTTCCTTGGAAAAAGAAAGGACATCTTTTCCCTCGAAGGTAATGGAGCCTCCGATAACTTTACCTGGGGACTGAAGAAGCCCCATAATAGAATATGCCTCCTGGCTCTTTCCAGAACCAGATTCTCCAACAACTCCCATAACTTCGCCATAATCAAGGTCATAGGAGATACCGCCAACGGCTTTTACCTCGCCGGCCGGGGTAAAGAAGGAGACTTTCAGGTCTTTTACTTCCAGCAATTTATTTTTCTGTTCAGACATTGTTCTCCTCCTCTCTTATTTCTTCAGCTTCGGATCAAGAGCATCGCGAAGTCCATCGCCAAACAGGTTGAATGCAAGGATCATAATGCTCAGGATCACGGAAGGTACGATCAGTCTGTAAGTATAAGTGTACATACCGCTAAGTGCGTCTGTTGCCATGGATCCAAGGCTTGGAAGAGGTGCAGAAACACCAACTCCAAGGTAGGATAAGAAGGATTCCAGGAAAATTGCAGACGGTATCTGCAGGCAGGTAGTAACAACGATCTGTCCGATACAGTTTGGAAGCAGATGACGGCGGATGATTCTGCCGCCAGATGCACCAAGTGCTCTTGCTGCGGTTACATATTCCTGCTGTTTCAGCTGAAGTACCTGGCCACGGATAATACGACTCATGGTAACCCAGTATAACAGGCCAAATGCAATAAACATGGAGATCAGGTTCGGTCCAAGTACATTGACAAAGGATTTCATAGGACTGGTTCCTGATGAATTCACATAGTCGGTAAGGATTGGCTTCAGTGCAGTTGCAATCAGAAGGACAACCAGCATCTCCGGAACTGCATAAATAAGTTCAACAATACGCTGCATCACTGCGTCCACCTTGCCGCCGCAGTAACCGGAAATAGCACCATAAAGAGCGCCGATCACCAGTACCAGGATGGCTGCGAATACGCCGACAGACATGGAAACACGGGCACCATACATAACACGGACCAGAATATCACGGCCATACATGTCAGTACCAAATACATGTGGAAATACTTTTTCCCCATTTGCCTTGCGTTCAAGCTCTGCCTGGGAATAACCGAAAATATGCTTCTTGATTCCAAGCTCCTTGCGGACGGAATCCTCATCTACACTCTGCTCCTCAGAAGAGTCTTCTGAAGGTTTTGCAGCAACTTTTGCTTTTGCACGGATAACTGCTTCATCTTTCTTTGTAAATTTCTCGCCCTTTTTCTCAGCTTCTGCTTTCGCCTGGGCGATCATTTCATCTACATCCACTACATCGGACTGGGTTCTGGAAGCGATCTCGTCGTTCACACGCTGGGTGTCCTCCAGTGTGTAGTGATAGGGATAAAGGTTCTCAGCACCTTTGTTAAACTCGTCATAGCCATATGGGATCAGAAGCGGGCCCACAAAGGCAAATAAAAACAGGAATACGATCACACCAAGTGCAACCATAGCCACCACATTTTTCTTTAATCTTCTCCAGGCATCTTTCCAGTAGGAAACACTCTGGCGGTCCTGAATAAAATCATCCTTCTCCTGTCTGGACGCAGATGCAAAATCATCCGGACTTAAATCCTGAAGGAGGTTCTCAATATCCGGCTGAAGACTCACCGGACATTTCTTAATCTTCTTATCTTCTGCCACGATCATTCTCCTCCTTTCGCAAGGCTGATTCTCGGGTCAGCAACCTTATAAAGGAGGTCTACAACCAGGTTCATCAGAATAATAAATGCTGCCAGGAAAATGGTAGTTCCCATAATAACCGGATAATCACGGTTCTGGATGGACTGTACGAAGTAACGTCCAAGTCCTGGAATTGAGAATACACTCTCTACAACAAAACCACCACAAAGAGTAAAGGCCACCTGCGGTCCTAAGTATGTAATAACCGGAATCAGTGCATTTCTAAGAGCATGCTTGAAAATAATCTTTTTGTTCTTCAGACCTTTGGCGCGGGCTGTCTTAATGTACTCCTGGCTTAAGGAATCCAGCATGGCAGAACGTGTCTGACGTGCTGTATAGCACATTGGGTAAAAGCCCAGGGCAAAGCATGGCAGTACATAGGCGCGCCATCCCTGCGACGGATCAAAAATAGACGGAAACAGATTCAGTGCATTGTTTCCAGTCAGGGTTACCAGAAGAACAGATGCCACAACGAAGCTTGGCATGGAGATTCCAAGTGTACAGATCACACGAAGAATGCTGTCTGTCAGCTTGCCTCTCTTAAATGCGGCAAGACAGCCAAGAGGTACACCCACCAGAATCGCCCATGCAAGTGCAAGTGCACCTACCTTGGCAGATACCGGGAACATATCCACGATAATGTCAAGAACTGCACGGTTCTTCTGCATCTTAAGAGATACACCGAAGTCACCGTGAAGAATATTTTTCAGATACATAAACAACTGTACATAGACCGGCTTATCCAGTCCATATTTGGCATTCAGCGCAGCCAGTGTGGTCTCAGAAGGTGTTTTTTCACTGAGCCATGGGCTTCCAGGTACAGCATTCATCAGCAGGAAGGTAAGACAGGCTACCAGAAAGATAGTCAGAATCGCCATTCCAAGTCTTTTTGCAAAATACTTTCCCATTTTTCCTCCTTATTTTTTCCGGTCGAAAACATTTATTTCCGTTTCCTTTATGAGAGATGCCATCAAAAACATTACACCCATATCAGACTGATTTCTGACCAGAGTTCATTTTTTAATATGTAAAAAAAATTATAGCATTTCAATTCGCTTTATTCAAGTAACATTTTAAACTTTAGAACGGTGACGGTGCAATTTTTTAAGCTTGTACTATTTTTCAGTGCTATTATGGTATATTTTTTGTGTATTTTATACAAAGACATTTGTTTGTTTCACAAGTGCAGATTGTTTATCATAACTCTACAGCATGTTTAAAAAAAACTTTTGAGCCTGTTTTAAAAATCATTCCTGTAATCTGTACAGGACCAATCTATTTTCCAATTCAAAAAAGAAGGATACCAGCTTGGCATCCTTCTCTCTCAATTCTTACCAGTTCCCCTTTTGCTTCATCCGGCTCCGTATCTTTGCCGCAGCTCATAAGAAAAGCCACACCCAGAAGAACCAGCAGCAGAATCCAGCCTTTTTTTCTCATATAGTTCTCCATTTCACACTGTATTTCTGTGAGTATGTGCAAAATAGAGCATATTATGCATAATGGACGTGTTTTCTCAAAAACCCTTTTTCTTTATATAGAAGGCAATGTCATGATAAACCCGCTTCCGGTCTGTCTCATTCAGAATTTCGTGGCGCATTCCCGGATACAGCTTGCCTTTCACGTCTACATAACCGGCGCGCCGCATATCCTGCACTGCTTTTGCAAAATGACGCACGTTGATCATACAGGGATCATCAGAACCACTGACAAAAAGCACGGGCATTTTCGGTCTGGTGCAGTGCCAGTGCTTTACGTCGTAAGCACGCTTCATCAGCTCAAAAAGTGCCAGATAGCCATCATCTGTAAACGTAAAGCCACAAAGTTCAGAATCGGAGTATTCCTGAGCTGCTGCCTTATTGGCACAGATCCAGGAAGTACAGTTTTTGTCCTTGCGGAAGCGCATCACATTTCCGGCAAAGGAAAGGGTTTCGATAACTTTACTCTTGTGAGCTGGTCCAAACACAGCACTTTCCATATGGGCAATTGCTTCTCCAAGAGATCTTGCCCCATTCTTGCTTGGAGAACCACAAACGATCAGCATGTCCATGCAGTCATCATGATCTCTTGCAAAAGCGCGCACGGCCAGCGAACCCATACTATGCCCGAATAAGATCAATGGCAGATCCGGAAGCTGCTGGTGCATTTCCCGGTTCACCACCTCAATATCCTTGAGGATCGCATCCGCGCCGCCGCCATACATATATCCCAGGTCATCCAGCGCCCGCACACTTTTCCCATGGCCACGGTGATCGTGGATCACGCATACATAGCCTTTTTTAGCCATGTATTCCATAAAGGGAAGATAGCGCTCCTTGTATTCGCTCATCCCATGAACAAGCTGCAGGATTCCTTTGTACGGTGTCTCATCCGGAACCACTGCCAGAACGGAAATATCAAGTCCATCCGCCTCTGATTCTATATAAGCTTCATACTTTGCACCCATAGTGTTTCCGCCTTTCTTCTTTTTTTATTATCTTAACATAAATACCCGGTATCCGTAAAGTTACTGGTTACTGTTCGCGACCTGACTAGTAACGTTCCGCGAGGTGTTTTTTGTGAACAAAGTTCACAGAAAACCCGAGAATTAAGTTTGCGCAGCAAACGCTACCTCTTGTGCTTGTCACAAGAAGGTTCGTTTTTCTGTGCATTGCGAAGCGCGTTACTGTGAACGGAGTGAGCAGTAACACTCTGTAAATACTTTGACACTCTCCCAAGAGTATACTATAATAAAAAAGATGTCACACAGATTTATATGTGAAATTTTTACAGACGGTCAATTTATGAAATTATAATATCATAGACATCACCAGAGCATGTTTGAAAAAGGCTTTCTGCAAGATATACGTCACGATTTGTGGAA
>NZ_JAQDKY010000008.1:109127-118878 GCF_027662325.1 Blautia faecis
CTTTCAAACAGGCTCTAAACCTAACAAGGAGGAAACATGGAAGAAAAACAACTAAATATGCCAGATGAATACCCTGTTCCGAAGAAAAAAAGAAAAGGAAAGGCCGGACGCATTCTGCTTCTGCTTATTCTTATCCTTGTCGCCGGCGCAACCATTGGCTACTATTTCTACGAACGCAGCCAGCCAGCCAAAGAATTGGATAAATATCTTACCGGCATCCAGAGCCTTGATTTCGACACAATGGAAAGTATGCTCCAGAGCGCCGATCTTTCCGCTCTTGACAATGCAGATGTGCGAAACGCCACCTACGAAAGCTTCTTCAAATCCATCAATGCCAAAATGACCTGGAAGATCACAAAGACACGTTTCAGTTTTCAAGACGGCACTGCTGAAGTCACTGCGCGGATCCGCTATGTAGACGGATCTGATATCTACCGTGAAACTGTAACCGAATTCCTTCGTCAGATTGTTTCCAGCGCCTTTTCCGGCGAGAGTCTTACGGAACAGGAAACCCAGGACAAGCTTGCTGCTATTTTAATAGAAAAAGCCTCCAGCCTGGAAGACAAATTCAGTGAAACAGACATTGTTTATCCTATGATCAAAGTAAACGGCCAATGGAAGGTTACAGCTCTTGATGATGAAACAGTAAAGATCATGTCCGCCAATTTCAAAAGTGTAGAGGATGAGATCAGCCAGGCTCTGGCGGATTCCGACTCCACAGCAGAGGGAACCGATGGTCCAGCTGATTCTGTGGTCCAGACGCCTGCCACATCTGATGGAACCATTGATCTTTCCAACCAGCGTTTCTCTATCCACTATACCAGAAATGTAGTTTCCACAGACTTTGGCGGTGAGCCCTGCCTTCTCGTCTACTATGACTACACAAATAACGGAGAAAGTTCTTCCAGTGCTATGGTAGATGTAAATCTTACCGCTTATCAGAATGATGCGGCTCTTGAAGCAGCTATTCCGGCAAACAGTGATGAGGCTGTTGATGCATTTATGAAAGAAATCCAGCCAGGAGAAACAGTAAATGTATGTCAGGCTTTTTCCCTTAATGATATGAGCCCGGTTACCTTGCATGCTTCAGACGCATTTGGTCTGGATACTGGAATTACAGCAGCACAGACATTAAATCTCCAGTAAAAGAAGCAACCAGCACATCACCATATGGGAAGCACAATGAAATCTTTTATACGCGAAAGTTCCGTTTAAGGCTTTCGCGTATTTTTATGTCTCTCTTTGCAGTTTCAGACAGTCCCCCTGTTTTTTGCTGCTAAAATTCCATCTTTTACCACATTTTATACAGGCTTTTTCGTATAATTTCCACGATAAAAAGAAACACTATAGTTACGAAAGGATGGTGACTTATGGAAAATAAATTTTTAAATTGTTTCTGTCTGACTCTTACAATAATCGGCGCTGTCAACTGGGGACTGATCGGGTTCTTCAACTTTAACCTGGTAGCTCTCATCTTTGGCAGTATGAGCTGGATTTCCAGAATCATCTACGCACTGGTCGGACTTTCGGGTCTGTATCTGCTCAGTTTCTATGGAACGCTCTGCTCCAATGAAAATAATGCGTCATAAGTTAAAAAAGCCAGGAAACTTAATTCCTGGCTTTTAAAGAGCGATAGACGGGGCTCGAACCCGCGGTCTCGACCTTGGCAAGGTCGGGCGTTACCAACTACGCCACTATCGCACAAGCGGGTGCTGGGAATCGAACCCACGTATCCAGCTTGGAAGGCTGGTGTTCTACCATTGAACTACACCCGCACATTTGTGCTTGTCTGTCACAACGAAGATTAGTATATCTGATGATGGAATGTTTGTCAACAACTTTTTTGAAATTTTTTAATTTTTTCTTTTGTTCCTAAGATTCAAGCAATATTTCTTGTCTGTTAACGCATTCACACTAAAAAAATTATGATAGAAATATTTTTCATGAGAGTTTTCCAGAGCGTGCTTCAAAAAAGCTTTCTGCAAGATGTACGTCACAATTTGTGGGAGATTTTGCCCGGATGAAAGCGCCGTAGGGGGCTACGACAACTGAATTCGGGCGAAATATAACGCAAAGTGGGGCGTGCAGATTGGGGAATGATTTTTCAAACATGCTCTGGAGCAGTCAACAGTTACACGGTTCACCATATTCAAAGCGATGCATGTTACCAGATTCACACTACGACTTTCTGTTTTTCCAGAAATGATATTTTCTAAAATACCACCGTGCCTGCTCTGTTAACTGCCATTTTCACTTTATTCCGTTAATTTTCCCAATCCCAGACATTGGAGGCTTCCACATGTGTACGCGGCTTCTTGATCACCAGCTCCGGACTCTTCGCACTTACCTTGGAGTTTGCAGGTATCGATTCTGTGATAAATGTGTTTCCGCCGATGATCGTATTCTCCCCAATCACAGTTTCTCCACCAAGTACAGAAGAATTGGAATAAATGGTCACATTATCTTCAATAGTAGGATGACGCTTCACACCAGAAAGCTGCTGTCCTTTTCTTGTAGAAAGAGCGCCAAGGGTAACTCCCTGATACAGCTTCACATTATTTCCAATAGTAGTCGTTTCACCGATTACTACGCCAGTGCCATGGTCAATAAAGAAATATTCCCCAATCGTAGCACCTGGGTTAATATCTATTCCTGTGTGGTCATGAGCATACTCTGTCATAATCCTTGGAATAAACGGAACCTCCTCCAGATAAAGGATGTGTGCCAGACGATACACATAAATTGCCAGAAATCCCGGATAGGAGAAAATAATCTCCTCTTTACTCTTCGCAGCCGGGTCACCATCAAAACCAGCCTGCACATCTTTCAGCAGCATCTCCTGCACTTCCGGAAGCTGCTCAAAAAATCTGGAGGTTATCTGTGCTGCCTTGCCGCATGCACTGGTCATATCCTCGCCAACATACAGAAAAGCCGTCTCAATCTGCGCCTGCATACGGTCAAACAGGTCATTGAGCAGATATCCGGTATAATGTTCCGGAAAAACAGCTGCTCCCGAATCAATATCGAAATATCCCGGAAAAATAACTGATCTCATTTCTTTCACAATATTAATAATCGCTGCACGGACTGGAAGATGTCTTCCGCTCTTTGTCAGAAACAGCTCTTCCTTACGGTAATTGGCAGTCAGACGCTCTACTGCATTCTCTATGGATGTCTTTTTGTCACTCATAACTGGTCTCCTCGTATTTTGCTTTCCTTTCATATTATTACACTATTCTTTTTACGTCAATAAAAAAAAGATTGACCTTTATCCAATCCCCCGATATAATGGAGAATGTCATGGAGATGTACCCAAGTGGCTGAAGGGTCCGCACTCGAAATGCGGTAGGCCGGGTAACCGGTGCGAGGGTTCAAATCCCTCCATCTCCGTTTCATAATTGTTTTCGTGCAAATTTTATTAATTTTGCCTTGACAACTGTTCCTTTTGTATGTATAATTGCAACAGAAACAAAACATAGGGGATTGGTCAAATGGTATGATAGGGGTCTCCAAAACCTTTGGTGGGAGTTCGATTCTCTCATCCCCTGCTCTTAAGCGTCAGAAATCTTGTAATTCAAGGTTTCCGGCGTTTTTTTATCGCAGCATCAGAGCTTGTTTAAAAAAAGTTCTAAAACATATCTGAAATAAAGACATTCTTCTACTATCCGTCTTCTGCAGACTTCGCAATACAAAATAAGGAATATGAAACAGCAAACCATTCCATGCTGTCTCATATTCCTTTATTATTCATTCAGAACCACCTTGTTTTATTTCTTCAACAACATCACATGCTCTGGTGGAAAATACAGATACTTTGGGATTTTGTCCTTTGCAGTTTCCTGGAAATTCTTTTTCTGGCACATCCACCACAAAGTGCCGCTTTCTGCAGCCCCTTTATTACGAAACAGATACTGATGCTCAAAAGTATTTTCAATATACTCCTCAACCTGCACTTCCATGGTATTCTCACCAGCCTTAGTTGCCGGCCTCATCCAATGTCCCCGGATTCCAACATGGGTAATATCCTCTGTCACTTCCTGTTCTGAACGAAGCATAAGCTCCCAATCCAATGCATAAACCTCATGGCTGCCCATCTTCTGCACTGCAGAAAAATTCTTACATCCAGTCAGCCTTGCAGCCTCCAGATACTGAGGATTTTCGAAAATATCCCTGGTCTCACCAGTAAGAATATCTTTTCCATTATTCAACAGGGTCAGCTGACTGCAGAATTTATATGCCTCATCCCTACTGTGAGTTACCATGATCATATCGCCTTTGTAATCTTTCAAAAAATTCTGCATATCACGCTGCAAAATATCCTTCAGATACCCATCCAGCGCAGAAAAAGGTTCATCCAGAAGAATCACCTCCGGCTCTCCGATCATCATACGCGCAAGAGCCACCCGCTGCTGCTGACCGCCAGAAAGCTGCGACGGCAAATGCTTTTCCAGTCCCTCCAAATGATATCTTTTTATGTAATCTGCAACCTTCTGTGAAAGCTCGCTTTTTTCCCCTCGATACCCGCAGGCAATATTCTTTTCTACAGTCATAGTTTGGAAAAGAGCATAATTCTGAAACAGGTATCCAACTCTTCTCTCCTGAGGCTTTAAATTAATTTTTGCCTCAGAATCAAAAACAGTCTTCCCGTTAATAATGATTCTTCCGGAATCCGGAGTTTCAATTCCGGCAATACTGCGAAGAGTCATACTCTTTCCGCTTCCGGAAGCGCCCAGGATCCCTATAGGTCCATCCTGCCCCTTCAGTCTTACATCCAGGGAAAAACCTTTAAAATTTTTCTGAATATCAAGTTCAATCGCCATTATATCCACCTTCTGGTCTGCATTCCTCTGCCGGAAGCAATATTAATTGCTGCAACCACCAGAAATGAGATCAATATGATCACTACGACCCAGAGACCTGCCATATCATAATTTCCAGCTGCAGTCTCTGATGCAATTGCAACAGAAACCGTCCTTGTCTTTCCAAGGATATTGCCGGCAAGCATGGAGGTTGCTCCATATTCTCCAATGGCACGGGCAAAAGCCAGTACAGTACCGGAAGCAATTCCAGGTCCTGCTGCAGGTATAATTACCTTCCAGAATATCCGGCTTTCACTCATTCCCAGAGTTCTTCCTGCATAGATCAGATTCACATCCACCTGCTCAAAGGCCGCCCTGGCATTTCGATACATCAGTGGAAACGCGATCACAGAAGCTGCGATCACACATCCGGTCCATGTCTGAACTACTTTAATATCAAAATTGTCCAGCAGAAAACTTCCAAAAGGCCTTTTCAGGCTAAAAAGCAAAAGCAGGCAGAATCCAGCTACTGTAGGAGGCAGAACAAGAGGCATTGTCAGAATCCCATCCAGCACTGCCCTTGCTCCCGGTTTCAGTTTCATGATCTTCCTTGCACAGAATACACCCAGAAAAAAAGCAAATATAGTTGCTGCCACACCGGTTTTCAAAGAAATCCACAAAGGACTCCAGTTTATTTCACTGAGAAATTCTACCATATTATTATCCTTTATTCTGCAGTGTCTTCAGATACTTCCTCTGTCGGCTCTGCGGTCTCTTCAGCGGCTGCCATGTCATCCGTTTTCTCGTCATTTACATAAGCTGCAAATCCATATTTCTCAAATACTTCAAGAGCTTCATCAGACTGAAGGTACTCAAGAAATGCTTCTGCTGCTGCTTTATCATCATCACTTGCTTCTTTATCTTCTACCATTCCGGCAGGGTAAAGTACAGGTGTTTTAAGGCTTTCCTCCGGTGCCTCTGCAATAACCTCAACAGAATCTGCCACAGAAGCCGCATCCGTAGCATATACGATACCAACCTCATTGCTGCCCTCACTTACAGATGCAAGTACATCTGTAACATTCTTACCTTCGTTGATCTCCATCTTGTTTACTTCATCTGTAATTCCAAGATTATCAAAAATCTCGCGGGAATACTGTCCAACCGGAACGTCCTCTCCGGCAAGGGCAAGGTTTGCAGCATCTGTGATGTTCTCAAATCCGGTTACCTTGGTCTCCCCATCCTTTGGTTTAATAAGAACAACTTTATTCTCAAGAAGATCCACTACAGAATCCTTGTCAGCAAGTCCCTCGTCAACCAATGCATCCATCTGCTTCGTAGCTGCTGAGAAGAAAATATCGCAGCGGGCGCCTTCCTCAATCTGAGTCTGCAAAGTTCCTGAACTGTCCGCATTGTAAAGAATCTCAACATCCGGATAAGTCTCATTAAAATTCTTCTGAATCTCTTCCATGGCGTTATTCAGGCTGGCTGCAATAAATGCGTAAACCTCACATTTCAGTTCCGCTGTCTCTGCTTCAGCAGATACGAAAGTAGTTCCAAACATCATAGTTCCCATAACACCAGCCATAAGTGCTGCAAAAACTCTTTTTTTCATTTCACGCCCTCCATTCTTGTTGTATTTTGTTGTGTTTTGTTATGTTTTGTTCGGTTTCATTCATTATACTTAATTTCATTTGCTATGTCAATTTGAACCTGCATTGTTTGTACAATTTTTATTAGTTCACACAAATTTTTTTTACTTTTCATTTTTTCTCCAACGAAACACTCCTTGTTATTTTCTTTCCAACATGCTATGATATTTAAATACTACCAATAATAAATACAAAAGGCAGCTGCTTCTCAGCTATGGAACACGTTCATACTCCTGTCTAATCTCCTACTTGCTCATATGTCCCGATCTGTCTGATATCCATCCATTCAGCATATAGACATAATGAATACACGGCTGTCGTTCAGGAATTTTGTAATAAATAATGAAAAGAGGATTTAAATATGAAATTAAGTGCACGCAATCAGTTAAAAGGAAAAGTTATCAATATCAATAAGGGAGCCGTTAACTCTATCGTCACAATTGATATCGGAGGCGGCAACATTATCACAGCTACTATTTCCTGTGCAGCTGTAGAAGAACTTGGACTTGAAGTTGGCTCTGACGCTTACGCAGTCATTAAGGCAACCAACGTTATGGTGGGAATTGATGAATAAACTTTATACTGCTCAGGAAATTGCAGACAAGCTCCAAATTAAGAAGACCACGGTTTATGAATTGATCAAACGTGGAGAATTATATTCTTCTAAAGTAGGAAAACAGCTTCGCATCAGCGAGCAGCAGCTGAAACAATACCTGGAGCGTTCCGGTTCCGGCAATAACATGCCAGATCAGAAAGCCGTTTCTTCCAGTACCCCTAACGGAAATCTGCAGATTCCGGAACTTCCTCCAGAAAGTTCCCTTTTGAAGAGGGATTATCTTCTCCACTCCAGCGGACTGATCCTTTGCGGACAGTTTTCCCCGGCTCTCGAACTTCTGATCAGCCAGATGTCCATTCACCCTCAGGGGATCCCAGTCCTTCAATCCTTTATGAACAGCTACAACAGCCTGTATTCTCTTTATTTCAAAAAGGCTCACATAGCATGTGCAAGTCTGGATCTGGAACATATCCGCAGCCTTGTCCCAGGTGTACAGCTTTCTCTTTTATGCCTTTATGAGTATTCCATAGGGCTTTATGTTCCTTCTGGAAACCCTTTGAAGCTTTCAGGTCTGATGGATTTCGCCCGTAAAGACATAAAGATTGCCAATCGGGAAAAAGGAAGTACACCACGGATTTACCTGGACCAGTTTCTTTTCTCAGAAAAAATTTCGCCAGCCAGCATATCTGGTTACCATACTGAACTGGTATCTGATATTTCCACTGCCGCAGCTATTGCTACGCACAAGGCAGATTCAGCTCTTGGAGAAGAATACGCAGCACACCAGTCCGGACTTCTGGATTTTATTCCGCTTCAGACACTTCCTATGTATCTGGTCATGGAAACGGAAGCCCTTTCCCAGCCTGGATTCTCTGCTCTTCTTGAAATTGTACGGTCTGAAGATTTCCGAACGATTCTTCAGGGACAGACCGGATATAATGTGACACGGACAGGGGAACTGCTTTCTCTTTAAAATACCCATGGATAATAAAAATGCTTTTAATTTATTTACGCAGCTTCTGAACTGCTGTTTGAATAAATTAAAAGCATTTTTTCTTAGAACGCATTTGAAAAAGCCTTTTTCAAACACGCTCCTGATAAGTCATTCGGTTAACAAAAAACTCTATTTGAAAAATAATTATCAGGCATTCCACGCCTATTTTCCGGAAACAATATTCTGCATCCATACACCTTTCTTAACCAGCACAAACCCCACAATACACTTCAAAATATCTCCCACCTGTACCATGGCAAAAACAGCCAACACGTGTAAACCTGTGAAGCGACTGAGGCAATACGCAATTGGTACACTAACACACCACACAAATACACTGTCAAATAAAAATGTAATGATCGTTTTTCCACCGGAACGCAAGGTAAAATATGAAGCATGCAGGAATGCGTTCTGCGGCATAAAAATTGCCATGATCATAATAAAGTATTTCGCCAGTTCCTGCGCATCCAGATTGGTGTTATACAGCTTTGGGAAAAATGGTGCGACAATCAGCATGACTAATGCCACTCCAGTGCAGCACATAACAGAAAATGCAATCATCTTATTATCTGTATCTCTGGCCTTCTTCATATTTCCCGCGCCTAACAGCTGTCCCACTACAATGGCAACAGAGTCTCCCAAAGCGATGAATACAACATTAAAAACATTATTAATGGTATTTGCAATATTCTGTGCAGCTACTACGTTTAATCCCCGAATAGAATAGCACT
Organism: Blautia faecis; assembly: GCF_027662325.1. Taxonomy (NCBI): domain Bacteria; kingdom Bacillati; phylum Bacillota; class Clostridia; order Lachnospirales; family Lachnospiraceae; genus Blautia; species Blautia faecis. The sequence goes on from NZ_JAQDKY010000008.1 coordinate 117,860, forward strand.
GGGTAAGAATTGCCATTCCGGCTGCCCAGAGAGTCTCATTAAGCAGCAGCGGAGTTCCTTTGATCAAAATCTTCTTTGTTAAATTAGCTGGTACCTTCAGAGTACTGTAAAGACCTTTGGCAAAAGGCATTTTTTCTGTGTGAGTGTGTGACCAGATAATTATAATTGCAGCCTCCACATAGCGGGAAAGAACAGTCGCAATAGCGGCTCCTTGTACTCCCAGCTCTGGAAAGCCAAATTTACCATAAATAAGAAGATAGTTGAATACAAGATTCACAAGTACTGCAGTAACTCCCGCCTTCATAGGCTGAACAGTCTCTCCGCATTCGCGAAGGGTACTGGAGTATGCCTGACTGATCATAAATGGCGGCAATCCAATAAACATGATCCACAGATACTGCATTCCATATCTGCTCGTAGCCTCCAGTGCTGCTGCACTTCCTTCGCCTTTCAGATACATGCCGATCAGGTTTTCTCCTGAGCACATTAAAATCAATATTGTTATAATTGTGAGCGCAATTACCAGCCATAATTTGTAGCGAAATGTCTGGCGTACCCCTTCATGATCCTTCTGACCCGCATACTGAGCTGTAAAAATTCCAGCACCGGACACGCCTCCAAACAGACAAAGATTGTATACAAAAAGGAGCTGATTTACAATGGCTGCCCCTGACATCTGCTCTGTGCCAATCCTTCCGATCATAATATTGTCCAGAAGACTGACAAAATTAGTGATACCATTCTGTATCATAATGGGTATTGCAATTGCAAGTACCATTTTGTAAAAGGCCTTATCTCCCAGAAATTTCTTCCGGAATCCAGGCTTAGTTACTGTGTTTTCCATTTATCGATTTCCCCCTTCATTTCCAAACTGTAAAACAGAATATTTGTTCTGTGATTACAGCGTGGTAGATACTAAGTTACTACATATTTTCAAATAATGCAATAGGTAAATGTAAACAAATGAGAAAATTTTGCAATAGAAACATACACACAAAAAAAACGATAACCAACCGGCT
>NZ_JAQDKY010000080.1:0-4082 GCF_027662325.1 Blautia faecis
ATGCTCTCCCAGCTGAGCTAAGACCCCATATACAAACTGTGAAGTATCTTCTCTTCCGCAGCTCGCTTTGCTATTATACTATTAACTGTCGCAAATTGTCAACAACTTTTTTTAATTTTTTCAAAAAAATTTAGAATTATATTTTTTTACTATTTTATTGGAAAAAAAGAAAACTAGAGCCTGTTTGCAAAATCTCCCGCAAAGTGGGGCGTGCAGATTGCAGAAAGCCTTTCTCAAACAAGCTCTGGAAACAGAAATTTTTATTTTGGGTCCTTATTTGCAAAAAGCGGAAAACAATTTGGCAAGTAAGGTTCTTTCCAAAATGAGAATTGGTGTTATACTGAGTCTGTAAACAAGAAGAGCAAACAAAAGCATACCGGATACCTGTAAGAAGAAAAAGAACGGACGCAGCGTATTCGTATGGTCTCATAAGAAAGGGCTCACAAACACGCCTTGAGACCATAATTGCGATCAGCTGACAATTGTTTTTCCTATTAGGAAACGTCAGTTGGCGATACGAAAAATAGAAGAGGAGAAGATGGTATGAAGATTTTAGATTCCAAATTTATGAAGGGCTTTATCAAAATGGCGGACGATGGTTTCCAGCAGGGCTGGCATGAGAGAAATGGCGGAAACTTAAGCTATCGTCTGAAAGCAGAAGAAGTAGAAATGATCCGTCCACGTCTGAATGCACCAGGCGAGTGGCAGCCTATCGGCACAGAGGTGCCGGGACTTGCAGGAGAGTTTTTTCTGGTAACCGGAAGCGGCAAATATTTCAGAAACATAGCAGTTGACCCGGAAGCATGTCTTGCAATCATTGAACTGGATGATAAAGGCGTTAATTACAGAATCCGTTGGGGACTGGTAGAAGGCGGCCGTCCAACCAGCGAGCTTCCAACCCACCTTATGAATCATGAGGTAAAAAAGAAGCTTACAAACGGCAGACATCGTGTTATTTATCACGCACATACAACCAACACCATCGCATTAACCTTTGTCCTTCCACTGGATGACAAGGTATTTACAAGAGAACTGTGGGAGTCTGCAACAGAATGCCCGGTTGTTTTTCCAGACGGTGTAGGCGTTGTAGGCTGGATGGTACCAGGCGGAAGAGAAATTGCAGTAAAAACAGCGGAGTTGATGAAGAAATATGACGTTGTCATCTGGGCACATCACGGAATGTTCTGCTCCGGTGAGGACTTTGACCTGACCTTTGGCCTTCTCCATACAGTAGAGAAGTCGGCAGAAATTCTGGTGAAGGTAATGTCCATGGCACCGCGTAAGCTTCAGACCATTACTCCTGACGATTTCCGCGCAGTAGCCAAAGACTTTCATGTTACTTTACCGGAAGAATTTCTTTATGAAAAAGAGCAATAAGTAAATTAATATAATAATGTGAGATCTGTCTGTGATGAGAAAATTCACAGGCAGATTTTTTACTTTAGAGGAAATCAATTTTAATAAATGTTTATAAAATATGAAAAAATTGCTTGACAATTCATTGCCTGTATGCTATTTTAAATAAAAATTCGATTCAACGAACTAAACCGATGAAGCGGGAATAAAAACAATCGTGCACCCACAGAGAGTCCGGGAGGCTGAGAGCCGGGCGGTAAGGCAGTTTGTTAAATGGGCCGCTGAGGGCGCATGGAAAGGCAGAATGTGTGCAGAACAAATGCAGAGAATTGCAGAAGAAATACAAACATATCTGATTGAAGCATGAAAGTAGATTCTGCAGAAGCCAAGTATTATGCGACGTAGGACATACGTCAGTTGTCAGGAATATGATGGTATTCCGTTAAGAGCACGATTTTATCGTGAAGCAAGGTGGCACCGCGGGTGAATATTCAGACCCGTCCTTGACAGATATGGAAATTCTGTCCTGGACGGGTTTTTTGTGTACTAGAAAATTACTCCGTAATGTTCCTGTTACACCCCAAAACGCTCCGTGAGGATGCGGCACGTGCACTGTTCAGGAAATAAATCGGGAGGTGTTCTATGTATCCAACATTTGATAAGATCAGGGAAATGGCAGCAGGAGATTACAAAAGAGTTCCAATCTGCAAAGAGTTATACGCAGACAGCTACACACCAGTAGAGATGATGCGGATTCTGCAAAAGGCAAGTCATCACTGCTATCTGCTGGAAAGCGCCAGCCAGAGCGAAGCGTGGGGCAGATATTCTTTTCTGGGATATGACCCTTCCATGGAAATCACCTGTACAGACGGAATCCTGCGAATTCGAAAAACCAGTAAGACGGAAACTTTTGGCAGAAGCGGCAATGCTGCAGAAAGCAGTACAGAAGAGGTTCGACAGGTTGCCCATCCAGGCGATGCCATCCGTGAAATCATCAGTCAGTATAAAAGTCCGGTTATGGACGATATGCCCACATTTACCGGCGGTCTGGTAGGTTACTTCTCCTACGACTACATCAAATACAGTGAGCCGAAGCTGGAGCTAAAAGATAAGGAACAGCAGGATTTCCGGGATCTGGATCTGATGCTGTTTAATGATGTGATCGCATTCGATCACTACCGCCAGAAGGTTCTTCTCATCACAGGTGTGATGACAGAGGATCTGGAAAAATCCTATAAACAGGCCTGTGAAAAACTGGAAGAAATGACAGCACTGATCAAAAAGGGTGAGAAAAAAATCTTCCCTCCGATCAGGCTTAAATCTGAAATCCAGCCTCAGTTCCCTAAAGAAAAATATTGCCAGATGGTGGAAACAGCGAAGCATTATATCCACGAGGGCGATATTTTCCAGGTGGTTTTGTCAAACCCCATGAGGGCAAAAGCAGAGGGCAGCCTGTTTGATACTTACCGTGTTCTGAGAGCTACCAACCCATCCCCCTACATGTTCTATTTTTCCAGTGATGACATTGAAATCGCAGGTGCATCCCCGGAGACACTGGTGAAATTAGATCACGGCAAGTTAAGCACTTTCCCACTGGCAGGAACAAGGCCGCGAGGAAAAACACCGGAAGAGGACAAAGCCCTGGAAGCAGATCTTCTTCAGGATGAAAAAGAGCTTGCCGAGCACAACATGCTTGTAGATCTGGGAAGAAACGATATTGGAAAAATCAGTGAGCTTGGCAGCGTAAAAGTGGAAAAATACCTGACTGTGGAACGTTATTCCTGTGTCATGCACCTGGGCTCCACAGTAACAGGAACTATCAAAAAGGGCAAAGATGCCATAGACGCAGTGGATGCCATCTTACCTGCAGGAACCCTTTCAGGGGCACCGAAATTCCGTGCCTGCCAGATCATTCAGGAACTGGAACAAAGCAAGAGAGGCATTTACGGCGGTGCAATCGGATATGTGGATTTCACAGGAAATCTGGATGTGTGCATTGCAATCCGTCTGGTATATAAGAAAAAAGATGAAATCTGTATCCGGTCGGGAGCCGGAATCGTGGCAGACAGCGTACCGGAAAAAGAATTTGAAGAGTGCCAGAATAAGGCAAGAGCGGTGGTAAGGGCCATCAGCCAGGCAGAGGAGGGATTAGAATGATTTTACTGATTGATAATTACGACAGCTTTTCCTATAACCTGTATCAGCTGATCGGGTCCGTTAATCCGGATATTCAGGTGGTTCGAAATGACGAAATTTCCCTGGGAGAAATAGAGAAGCTGGCACCGGAAGCAATTGTTCTTTCCCCGGGTCCTGGAAGACCGGAGGAGGCAGGCATCTGTATTCCGGTGATCAAAGAGTTCGCTGGAAAAATCCCAATTCTGGGTGTGTGTCTGGGACATCAGAGCATCTGCGAAGCCTTTGGCGGAGTGGTTTCCTATGCAAAAGAACTGAAGCATGGGAAAAGAGATGAGATGATCCAGTGCGGTTCCAATGTCCTGTTTAAAGGACTCCCGAAAAAGTTCCCGGCAGCAAGATATCATTCCCTGGCAGCAATAGAAGAGACTCTTCCGGAGGAGCTGGTTGTGACAGCCAGAGCAGAAGATGGAGAAATCATGGCAGTGGAGCATAAGGAATATCCGGTTTATGGTGTACAGTTTCATCCTGAGTCTGTTATGACTCCCGATGGAAGGAAGATGATTGAGAATTTTCTAGAGCGTGTTTGAAAA
>NZ_JAQDKY010000081.1:0-3665 GCF_027662325.1 Blautia faecis
AAATTTCATCCGCCTACTCTACTTTGACGGAGCAGCTGGAATTGGTCTGGCACTGCTGCTGCTTCATCTGGCAGAAACGGATCAGTATCATGTGACCAGATTTCTGGATGATCCGTTCCCTGATGAAAAAGTGATAAAAATTTGAATTTTAAAGTAATTCTTCAGCAAGCTCCCTGGTGGATAGTACGCGGACAGGGAGCTTGCTTTCGTCATAAATACTGTAGGCCAGAAATCCGGTTCCATTTTCTAATGGGATGGTATGGGTGTGCATATTCGGATGCAGAGTGAGAATCTCCCGGAAATTTCCGGTGATCCCTTCTCCGGTAAGTTTGACGGCGCTTTCCTTCATAGCCCAGATCCGGCAGAAATCCTGGGGGGACTTTAGGGAAATAAGCTCCTCCTGAGTGCAGACTCTTCGGATAAGAGATTCCCGGGGCTCGGTGAGCTTCTGGATATCCAGACCAATTTCCCTGTCATGCAAGGCACAGCCTACGAAATTTCCGCTGTGGCTGAGATTAAAAAACGGCATATTTTCCCCACGGAAAAATGGTTTCCCAGAAGAGGTTTTCTGGAAATCCGGGATTTCCCGGAAACCATATTCCTGTTTAAGTCCATAACGCAAAAGCAGCCAGGCCAGGGCAGAACGCTTCTGGTCTTCCGGCAATTTAAAATGCTGAACATATTCCCTGCGTGCAACAGGCAATGAGAAAATCATCTGGTGAAGCAATTCGTTTGAAATTAAGTCCAGTTCCTGAAAAAGATAAATCATATAAAAATTCTCCTAAAACATAAAATAATTTGAGGCTGATTTGGGGTATAAATTCATTTTACTTTAATATATCATATGGGAGACATATTTTGTTCATCAAATATTTATTGTTTTCCATGACAAAAAGTGTTAAAATAGACTGGTATGTTAAACAAAATAAATAATTTTAAATGAAATGAAATCAGTTATATTACACAATATAGCATCTAAAAAGATAGACAGGAGTATAAAAGCTAAATGAACATGTTTTCAAAAGTTTTCGGAACCCGCAGCCAGCGAGAGGTTAAGCGTATCATGCCGCTTGTTAAGAAAATCGAGGATCTGCGTCCCGAAATGCAGAAATTAACCGACGAAGAACTTCGCAGTAAGACAAGAGAGTTTAAGAAACGCCTGGATGAGGGAGCTACCCTGGATGATCTTTTACCAGAGGCATTTGCTACCGTTCGTGAGGCAGCCAAGCGAGTACTTGGAATGGAGCATTTCGAAGTACAGCTTATCGGTGGAATCGTACTTCATCAGGGCCGTATCGCCGAGATGAAAACTGGTGAAGGTAAGACCCTTGTAGCTACATTGCCTTCCTATCTGAATGCCCTGGAGGGCAAAGGTGTTCACGTTGTCACAGTCAATGATTACCTGGCGAAACGTGATGCCGACGAGATGGGACAGGTTCACAGATTCCTTGGGCTGACTGTAGGCGTAGTTCTGAACGACATGAAGCCGGAAGAACGCCGCGAGGCATATAACTGTGATATTACTTATGTTACAAATAACGAACTTGGATTTGACTATCTTCGTGATAACATGGTTATCTACAAGGAGCAGCTGGTACAGCGTGACCTTCACTACTGTATCATCGACGAGGTCGACTCCATTTTAATCGATGAGGCTCGTACTCCTCTGATCATTTCCGGTCAGAGCGGCAAGTCCACCAAGCTGTATGAGGTTTGCGATATCCTTGCACAGCAGCTGGAGCGTGGAGAAGCCAGCCATGAGATGACCAAGATGGCAGCTATCATGGGTGAGGAAGTTATCGAGACCGGTGACTTTGTTGTAAATGAGAAGGATAAGATTGTCAACCTTACCGAGCAGGGTGTGAAGAAGGTTGAGAAATTCTTTAATATTGAGAACCTTGCAGATCCGGAGAACCTTGAGATCCAGCACAATATCATCCTTGCACTTCGTGCTCATAATCTGATGCACCGTGACCAGGATTACGTTGTAAAAGATGACGAGGTTATGATTGTTGATGAGTTTACCGGACGTATCATGCCGGGCCGTCGTTATTCGGATGGTCTCCACCAGGCAATCGAGGCGAAAGAGCATGTTAAGGTAAAACGCGAGAGCAAAACTCTTGCAACCATCACCTTCCAGAACTTCTTTAACAAATACGATAAGAAAGGCGGTATGACCGGTACTGCCCTTACTGAGGAGAAAGAGTTCCGTGATATCTATGCTATGGACGTTGTTGAGATCCCGACCAATAAGCCGGTTCAGCGTAAGGATTTAGACGATGCCGTATATATGACCAAGAAAGAGAAATTCAATGCAGTTGTCCAGTCTGTAAAGGAAGCTCATGAGAAGCAGCAGCCTGTACTGGTTGGTACTATTACCATTGAGACTTCTGAGCTCATCAGCCGTATGCTGAAGAGAGAAGGGATTCCGCACAATGTATTGAATGCCAAGTTCCATGAGCTTGAGGCTGAGATCGTAGCACAGGCTGGTCAGGCCGGTGCCGTTACCATCGCAACCAATATGGCAGGTCGTGGTACGGATATTAAGCTTGACGATGTATCAAGAGCAGCCGGCGGTCTGAAGATTATCGGTACAGAGCGTCATGAGTCCAGACGTATTGATAACCAGCTGCGTGGACGTTCCGGACGTCAGGGAGATCCAGGAGAATCCCGTTTCTATATTTCTCTTGAGGACGATCTGATGCGTCTGTTCGGATCTGAGCGTCTGATGAAGGTGTTCACATCTCTTGGTGTAGCTGAGAATGAGCAGATTGAGCATAAGATGCTTTCCAACGCCATCGAGAAGGCACAGGAGAAAATCGAGTTTAACAACTTCGGTATTCGTAAGAATCTTCTTGATTACGACCAGGTTAACAATGAGCAGCGTGAGATCATCTACAAAGAGCGCCGCCAGGTGCTGGATGGCGAGAACATGCGCGATGCCATCTACAAGATGATTACAGATATTGTAGATAATGCAGTAGATATGTGTTTCTCTGAGGATGTAGATTCTGAAGAGTGGGATCTGAATGAGTTCAACAGTGTTCTCCGTCAGATCATCCCAATCGAGCCGCTTACAGCTGAGAAGGTTAAGGGTAAGAAAAAGAATGAGATGAAGCATCTGATCAAGGAGGAGGCTGTGAAGCTTTACGAGGCGAAGGAGTCCGAATTCCCGGAGCCAGAGCAGCTGCGTGAGCTTGAGCGCGTTATCCTTCTGAAGAGCATTGACAGCAAGTGGATGGATCACATTGATGATATGGAGATTCTCCGCCAGGGTATCGGTTTGACTGCTTATGGACAGAGAGATCCGGTTGTTGAGTACAAGATGGCCGCATTTGATATGTTTAACAGCATGATCACTTCCATTCAGGAGGACACCGTCAGAATGCTGTATCATGTTCATGTGGAGCAGAAAATCGAACGTGAGCAGGTGGCTAAGGTTACTGGTACTAACAAGGATGATTCCAGTGTTCGTAAGCCGGTTCAGAGAAAAGAAATTAAGGTTTATCCGAATGATCCGTGTCCTTGCGGAAGCGGTAAGAAGTACAAACAGTGCTGCGGCAGAAAGACTGCTAATGTTTAAATCAGAGTGATTATAGAGAGCGAATTTCCAGAGGCGCGAGGTCTTGGAAATTCGCTCTTTTGCTATTTAATGTGTTGGTCGT
>NZ_JAQDKY010000082.1:0-530 GCF_027662325.1 Blautia faecis
TCTTCAAAATCAACAAAAATCTGGCTGTGTTCCAACCTCGTTTTTCCAGGATCTTTGCCAGTTTTTTCAGATTCATGCATGCAAAGGTAAGCCCGGCTTTCATTTCCATCCGTGATGCTCAAAAAGGTCTGTATCTTTGAAACGGCGGGTATAATTCTTTCCAAATGTAGAGAAATGAGGTACTGGATCTAACATGTCTAGTCCGAGAAACCAACGGTATGCAACGTTTACCTCGATCTCTTTCATGGTCTGACGCATGCTTTTTATCCCATAGAGATACTGAATGAATGGTATCTTTATCAGCATGACGGGATCCATACTGGGACGGCCGTTATCCGGACAGTATTTTTCTTCAACCAGATCATAAATAAAATTCCAATTGATTGCTTTATCAATCAATCGCAGCATATGGTTTTGAGGTACCATGTCATCCATGGAAAACATCATCATTTGTTCTCTGTTTTTATCTGCATTTTTCGTCATCATAAAAAACACCGCCCTTCTGATATTTATTATATCAGAAAAGCGGT
>NZ_JAQDKY010000082.1:540-3583 GCF_027662325.1 Blautia faecis
AAGCAGCTGGATTACAGCTGCTTCAGTACGTTTAAGAGTTTTGTATTATCGTCGTGCATCATGATGCAGAAGCGGACAAATTCGCCGTCCAGGCACTGGAAGGAAGAACAGTCGCGGATCATCAGGCCTTTTTTGATGCAGGCCTCAAAGACATCGGCGGAAGTCAGACCGTCCCGGCGGATTTTTAATAAGATGAAATTGGCATAGGCAGGATAAACTTTAAAAGTAGGGATATTTTGAAGTTCCTGCTCCATGCGGTCACGCTCATCGAGGATCAGATCACGCGTTTCCTGAATGTAGTCGTGGTCACGGAGCATCAGCTCTCCGGCAAAGGCACCAAGACTGTTCAGTGACCATGGCGTCTGTTTTTCTCGCATTTTGGAAAGAAATTCCATATTTCCGGTAATTCCGTAACCGAGACGCATGCCCGGTGCAGCATAAAATTTAGAAACACCACGCAGTACCATAAGATTGGTAAATTCTCTGGTCAGAGGAATTGCAGTTATTTCTTCGACATCTGGTGCGAACTCTACGTAAGTTTCATCGATCATGACAAAAATATCTTTATCTGCACAGAATGCGATCAGTTTGCGGAGATCTTCCTCCATGATTGCAGAGGAAGTCGGATTATTCGGATTGCAGAGAATCAGGAAATCATAACCGTTTTCCAGAGTTTTGCACAGATCCTCTACATCGAGAGTGAAATTTCGTTCTTCTCGCAGATGATAATATTCCTGTGTGCTTCCGGAGAAAGAAAGTTCTCTGGAATATTCGGAATATGTCGGTCCGAGAATCAGGGTGTGTTTCGGCGCACGTTCCTGAATCAGAAGTGAGATCAGTTCACTGGAACCATTTCCAGGTAAAATAAATTCAGCGGGAATCCTGCAGTATTCTGAGATCGTATTTCTGAGAGATACATAATCTCTGTCCGGATAAGAAGAAAAAAGATCGACATTTTCTGCAATTTCTTTTTTTACAGAGGCGGAGAGGCCAAGAGGATTGACATTTGCCCCGAATTTAACGATATCTTCTTTATTTAAATGATAGTAGTCACATATTTTTTCTATGTCACTTCCATGAAAAACCATTTTTGTAGTCATAAGGTTACACTCCTCATTATTTCGCTATTTACTATAATAAATCATCGAAGCGTTTTTTACAATAGACAACCGCCGAAGATGTGTTATACTAGAAAAACAGGTGTTGCTGTGAACACAGGTAGTATTCCGCGAGGTGTTTTGGAATGGATTTTGACCAAGTTGCTGTGAACGGAGTGAACAGTAACAAACAGGTGTTGTTGTGAACAGCAATAACTAATAAATATGCAAGACGGGGGAATGAATATGAGATTGCAGACAGTACAGGATGCATTGAATCAAAAAAATATCAGGTTTGAATATACCGAAGAAGACGGATGCGGAAGTCTGGATTTTATGTTCCGCGGACTGAAATTCCATGTGTGGGAATATCACGATGGAGTCTGGGGTGCAGAGACAAATATCTATGAGGCAGGCAGAAGTGAGGATATTGAGGGCGATTATGAAGAAAAGATTGCCGGAGAAATTCTGTCATGGCCGGATATGATCAATAATTAAGCAGGAGAGAAAAATGAAACTTGTAAACATTGCCGATGAAGGCGCAAAATATAAATGGCAGCTTTATGATCTGTATGATAAAGCATTTCCGGAACAGGAGAAAAAGCCCCTGCAGGTAATGGAAAACCTGGTAGCAGATGGAAAGATGGAGATGCTTGCAATGGTTGACGAAGATGAATTCGTAGGACTGGCAATCAATCTGATCGATGCGGAGCAGGATAGGGCGCTTCTGGATTATTATGCAATTGTACCGGAGAAAAGAAATTACGGATATGGAAGCAGGGGACTGGAGGCATTACTTAAAAAGTTCAAAAATCATAAATATATTTTTGAAATAGAAACACAGGATGAAAAAGCAGAAAATGCTGAAGAACGCAAAAAAAGAAAGGCTTTTTATCTTCGGAACGGACTTCAGGAGACGGGATTGTTTGTAAATGTGTATGATACAGATTTTGAAATCCTTACACCGGACGGTGAGCTGACTTTCTGGGAATATGTAGATTTTTGCGAGAAGTAATGTATGAAGAATACGTACAGATTCTTCGCCCGACATTGATTGCGATGAAAAAATAATAAAAATACAAAAGGAAATTAAGGACAGGTAACGTGGGAGAAAATGTGGTTTTAGTTTATCTGGTAGTATGTTTTTTTGTATTTCTGGCAGGATTTGTGGATTCGATTGCCGGAGGAGGCGGACTGATCTCACTTCCGGCATATATGATTGCGGGACTGCCGGTACATACTGCAATTGCAACAAATAAAATGAGCAGCTCCATGGGAACTTTCGTGGCATCTTTTCACTACATGAAAAAAGGCTTTATGAAATGGAAAATCTGTATCCCGGCAGTTTTTGGTGCAATTGCCGGATCCTGGATAGGATCTCATCTGGCTCTTCTGATTTCGGAGAAAGCTTTAAAAATCGCCATGCTGGTTGTGCTTCCGGTCATTTTGTTTTATGTACTGAGAAGCAAAGCACTGAAAGGAAAAGACGAAAATGCAACAGAAGTAATCAATGGAATGCTGATTTTTAAAAGTATTCTGATCGCAGCTGTAGTTGGTATTTATGATGGGATTTACGGACCGGGAACAGGAACATTTCTGATGCTTTTATTTACCGGTTTCTGTCATATGACATTAAACGATGCAGCAGGTGCCACAAAGGCAATCAATCTGACAACCAATATCACAGCACTTGTCGTATTTCTGATCAATGGCAAAGTGCTTTTGCCACTGGGAATTGCAGCAGGAGTTTGTAACATGGCAGGGAATTATCTTGGAAGTCATAGCTTTACTTCAAACGGTCACAAGATCGTAAAACCGGTTATGATTGTGGTGATCGTGATCTTCTTCATTAAAGTATTAACAGAACTGATTTGAAACACACAAAAGGGGACTTATTTCACATCCCCCTTTGTCTACAGTCTGAAACCCTGGTGCGTGTGAGCAAC
>NZ_JAQDKY010000083.1:0-3411 GCF_027662325.1 Blautia faecis
CGATTGTTTCCTTAACAGTTTGTTGAATTAAAAATGAAATAAAGTTCCAGTAATCATAGAGTGTATGGATTCAATTCCATATGCTCTTTTTCTTTACTTAATTTCATGAAAAATGTAAAAATCTAATGTTACGAGTTGCATTAAAGAAAACTCGTAAGAAAAAAAGTAAAAAAATTTGCTTTTGACCACTGTAAAACATGCTCTGAGCGTTTCGTTATATGAAGGGATAATTTTTCTTTCATATTTCAAAGAAAAGAGGATAAAGAAATGTCAGAAAAAAGATGTTATACAGTTCAAGAGTTACAGGAAATCTTAGGAGTCAGCAGACCTACTATTTATAACCTTTTAAAGAAAAAGGAATTCCGGTGGATCCAGTTGGATGGCGGAAAGTATCGCATCTCTAAGAAGAGTTTCGATGACTGGCTCGATAACTTGGAACAATAAAAAACAGGGTGTTGATCAGGCAGATTTTGTCTGCAATCGACATCCTAAATTTTTATCTGGATTTGAGATATGATATAAGAAAAAACACTAACACTAAAAAAGACAGGAAGTGAAGAATAAATGGCAACAGCAATTATGAAACAAAAAGAAGTTCCGGAAATGGACGCTGTTGAAGAGATCATTTCAAAGATATCAGAAGACAGTCCTTACAAACGGCGTCCGACACAAAAGAGAACCTGGATGACCGTGCCGGAAATGGGAAAGCTGCTGGGATTAAAAAAGACAGATCGATACTGGCTGGTGCATAAAAATGTTTTTGAATCTAAAGAGATTGCCGGAAAGATACGAATCAATATTGCCAGCTTTGAAAAATGGTACGCCAATCAGATTAAATACCATAAAGTTACCGGAGAAGAACCGGGGAAAGAATTGAAATCCTGGTCCTATTCCGTTAAGGAAGTTGCGGATCTGTTGGGTGTTGATGAGTATCTTGTTTATGATTTACTCAAGAAAAATCAAATGGAAGCTGTTATTGTCGATTACTGGAAACGAATACCAAAAGAATCTTTTCAGAACTGGTATAAAAGCCAGTCCCGGTATCGAACAAAGGAAGACAGAGAAAAAGACGCTCTTCTGGAAGATGCAACAATTACGATGCCTGAGATGGCACAGCTGCTTGGAACAACCAGAAGCGCAGTATATACAATTCTTGATAATCCAAAGTATAGTCATTTTTTTGAATTCATTGTGATTGCAGAAAAGAAAAGGATCACAAAAGAGAGTTTTCAAAAATTCCTGGAAGGTCAGGATCGGTATAAGCTGGATCCATCGAATGATTATGAAGAACTTGCACAGGAACAGAATATTGCCCTGGCTAATTTCCGGCGGAAGAAATTATCACAGACCGGAATACGAGGAAGCAATGGAAATATAAAGTATCTTACTTTTGATGAAGCTTCCTATCTGGCAAAGGTCAGCAGAAGCATGATCAACAAGTGGGCGGATACAGGAAAGTTCACCGTAATAAAAGTTGGCAGTCGAGTTAGGATCCGTCGGGATGAATTTGAGGACTGGATGGAGCAAAGAGATTTGGAAAGGAGTATGCAATAATATGGCATCAATAAGAGAACGAAACGGAAAATTCAATGTAATCTATTCTTATACGAATGAAAAAGGCGAGAGAAAACAAAAATGGGAAACCTATGAAACAAAAGCCGAAGCTAAAAGAAGAAAAAAAGAAATTGAATATAAAAAAGAGATGGGATCATTTGTCGTCCGTAAATGCAAAACACTGGACGAGCTTATTACAGAATATGTTGCACTTTATGGCAAAGAAAACTGGGCGCTTTCTACATATGAAGGAAATGTCTCTCTTATCAATAACTATATTCTTCCGATCATTGGTGATACGAAACTCTCAGAGATCAATACCCGTTTCATCGAAAGATATTATCAGAGTCTTTTGAAGAGACGTGCAGTTATCAATCCATTGAATAAAACCAGTCGAAATGAATTTGTATCTTCCAGTACGGTCAGGGATATTAATAAGCTGCTTAGAAACTGTTTTGAACAGGCAGTGAAATGGGAGTTGATGGAGAAGAATCCTTGCACCCATGCGACTGTACCAAAACATAAATCACAAAAAAGAGACATCTGGACAGCGGATACATTGATGTATGCGCTCAGTGTCTGTGAAGATGAACGATTAAAGCTCGCAATTAATCTATCTTTCTCATGTTCCCTGCGACTTGGTGAGCTGCTTGGTCTTACCTGGGATTGTGTAGATATTTCTCCTGAGGCAATTGAAGAAAACCGTGCATATGTCTTCATCAACAAAGAATCACAGCGTATAAGAAAAGAATCTTTAAATGCATTGGATGGAAAAGATGTGTTGTTGGTATTTCCGACAAATCATAAGAAGAATTCTACGGTCCGTATTCTGAAAACACCGAAGACAGAAAGCAGTGTGCGTAAAATATTCTTACCGAAGAGTGTTGCTAATATGTTGGTAGACTGGAAGGTTGAGCAAGATGAAATGAAAGAAATTCTTGGTGATGAATATATGGACTATAACCTGGTTATGGCAAGTACCTTTGGTCTTCCTCTCGGAGATGGAGCAATCCGTGGTCCTTTAAAAAAACTGATCGAGGACTATAATCTCCCACCGGTTGTATTTCACAGTTTTCGTCATAGCAGCGTTACTTATAAGCTGAAATTGAATGGTGGAGACATCAAGGCGGTACAGGGTGATTCCGGCCATGCTCAGGTCAATATGGTTACGGATGTGTACTCTCATATTCTGGATGATGACCGAAGGAAAAATGCAGAGCTTTTTGAAGAAGCGTTTTATGAGAAAAAGAATCTGGATCCACAGATGCATGTACAGCAGGAAAATAATAATGCAACTGTTGCTGATGAAGTCGATCCGGAACTTCTGGCAAAAGTGTTGGCAAATCCAGAGATGCGGGCATTGCTCAATTCACTGGCGAAGACGATGAAGTAATTAGTCTATCTCCATAATATCTATTGGAATCTCCATCATTTGATGATGGAATGATGGAGATTCAGTTACAAAAAAGGTTACAGATATTTTTACTGAATAAAATTTGCCAGTCAAAAACGCATGGACAAACCGTCTCGTATGCGTTATATTATTTATAGACAAGAAAATATCTTGTGCTTTCGATAGGAAGTTTAATTGAATACTGTTTACCATGATCGAACGTACGAAGCATGGTGGTCATATAACAGATGTCGATGGTAATATCAAGGCATTCCCCAATTATTAGCTGGAGCAAACAATCAGCTAACTTTCAGAGCTTTACAGAGCTTGACAGAGGGGGTATTCAGAATAACTCGAATTGAATCGGAAACAGTTTTATATAGTATCCCACTTGGGTTTACCTTACCTCAGATTGACAGAGAGTGACAATAGGTTGGAGCTCTCCTAAGCGAGGGGTCGGAGGT
>NZ_JAQDKY010000084.1:0-3341 GCF_027662325.1 Blautia faecis
TACTAAATCTTGACATAGGACCACAATTGTTACGTCACCGATGATTACGGACTGCTTCGCGATCTTTGCTGTTTTATCTATTTTTACATTTTTGTAGTTCATTTGGCTTTCCCCGATCTGATAATAATATTATTAGGTAAATATCAATCCTTTTCCATTATAGTAACATACCAAAAAGAGAATGTATATTCTTTCCTAAAGTTGCTTGAGCGTATATCAATTTTTTCTATTAACCTTTCTTCTGTTCAAAGTACAATCATACTTAAAAAATGGTTTTTGTTACTGAGTAAGGTCTTTTGACTGGAAAAGAGTGCTCGTTTCTTTTTTTATGCAAACAAAAATAAAATAGGGCAGCCTCCAAAGCCACCCTCAATATACTTTAATTATCCAAACAACATCCCTGCCACTTTCTCCAGTTCCCGCCGTTCTTCCACATCATCATAAGACTTTTCCCTGTCATCAATTCCTTTCACCACATTTATTGAAAAAAGCCCATCTTTGTTGCAGTAGATCAGTTCTGTGACTCCCAGCTTATCAGCAAGCTGCAATTGTGTCATTTTGTTTCTTTCACGTAGTTACTACACTAATAATCTTCGTTTATAGGCAACGCCAAACTTATTTTTCTTCCAAAAACTTTTCTATTTTATCCCAATAAACTTCCATCGTCTCATCCCCGCCACAATATATCTCATGTTTCGTCCCGGGCATGTAGACATATTCGCAGGGGGAAACACCGCGCTTTCTGATTTTCGCTGCGAATTTCCGAAGTGCGCGGACGGATACGAAATCGTCTTTTTCGGCCTGAAAAATAAGGAGTGGGGACTGGAGTTTCTTCCAGCCGTAGTATCTTAAATACCAGCTCATTTTTATGGATGCTTTCAGCCAGCCATAGGATGGTGCACAGGTCTGGAGAAACTGTTTTTCTTTTCGCAGGTCGTTGTACCATATAAATTTAGGTTCGGAGGTGCCAGCGCTGGTTTGGAAGGTGTCGGTTCCGTCGTAAGGTTTCTGGCCTAAGACATAGTACTCTTCCTTTCCCCAAAGGCATTCTGCATGGGCGATCAGTACGGTCAACGGCCAGGGCACGCCTCCGGTGAGCGGTTTAATCATAGGCGAGCTTAATATCACTTTATGAAAAAGAGCGGGTTCCCAGGCTGCAGCGATTGCGCCGATTGCACCGCCCATGGAGTGGGAAAAAAGGTTCAGGGGCAACTCCGGGTATGCCCTTTTGATTTCGTGGCATACTTTCAAAAAATCCCTTACATACCGCTTCCAGATATCAATATGTACCAATGAGGGATCTGCTGTCAGGCGGTAGCTTTGACCGTGTCCTATATGTTCTGGCATGTATACGTGATAGCCAGCCTGTAAAAAATAGTAAATCAACTCCTCATATTTTGGTGCGCCTTCTGTGAAACCATGACTGATCACCACCACCCCCACAGGATTCTCTGCCAGATAACGCTTCACATGGATTTTTCCCGTAATTCCATTTTTCCCATGGTAAATGTCTTCTGCTCCGGGAATGTATCCCTCCCGGCAATGGACTTTTAAATAAAGTTCCACCTCATTTTCCATAATATATAAATATTCGTTTTCCTGTATTATTTTCACTCCAAAACTCCCCTTACAAGCAGCTTATAAAATCATAAAAAACAATCATCACGATTCACAAATTCCTGATAACATAACTCATTCAAAAGTATCTAAAAAAAGATATACTGCGACATGTGTGTTACAATTTACGAGAGGCTTAATACTTTATTACTATCCCCCAATAATCCCATTAATCTTCTTCTCATTATAAAACACCAGAATAATTCCGCCCACCATACAGAACACCGCTGCGCCAAAGGCTGCGATTCTATAACCTGTTCCGTCTCCTGTTCCGATGGTAGAAACAGCAGTAAAGATTAGCATGGAAAGACTCTGACCCAGTTTGAATGCAAAGGTTCTTGCCGCATAAAACATTCCTTCCCGGTTGCTTCCGGATGTGATGGAATCACTCTGGGCGATGTCTGCCACCACCGCCTGGGGCAAAATTCCGAAAATTGCCATGGGAAGTGCTGCCACCACCGTCAGGATCAGTCCCTGTACAGTTTCCGGAATAAAGCTCATTTTTCCCATAAATCCGGTATAGAAATAAGCAAGGCTGAAGACAGCGAATGCAAACAGGATCATTTTTTTCTTACCCAGCTTCGGGGTAAGCTTATTTACCGGAATGTAAAATACTAAAGACAATGCTGTCATCCCCACAAAATACAGGGTTGTCATTGTCTCCGGCAGCTTCAGAAGACTGGTTACGAAAAAAGGCAGACCTGTCTGAAACATGGTAAGGGCGATCCAGTAAAAAATATCGGAGCCAACAAATTTACAAAATTCTCCGTTCTTAAACGTAGCAGTCAGGGAGCGAAAAGCAGACTCTTTTGCTGGAACTGTGTCCACGTAATCCTTTTCCCGAATGCAAAATACCGGTATCAGCATGCAGATAAATGCCACCACTGCCATCAGCGTAAAGGTGACACGGATGGCGCCAACACGTCCAAATGCCGGGATAAATGCACCCCAGATAGTTGGTGCCAGGTATGCAACTGCAGTTCCTGCAATGAATGTAAAGGAAATCACCGTAGAAATGTTAAGCCGCTCCTGCTGGGTATGTCCCAGCTCCGGGATCAAGGCATTATACGGTGTGCAATAAGCTGTAATGGAAAGGTAATAGGCCAGAACCATCACCAGCAAAAACGCTGCATTGAGCCAGCTTTTCTCATTGATCGGGGACCAGAACACTAACACTGTGGAAAGTGCCAGAGGCAGGGACGCCCATTTCAGGAACGGAATTCGCCGTCCATTTTTGGACGTACACCGGTCTGACCAGGACGCGATCATAGGATCTGTGAAAGCATCAAAAATTCTTCCGAAGGCTGTGATTCCTCCGATAATGGTGAAAATGCCAAGCACCACCAGTCCCTGGGGAATAAATACAGTCTGCCCCTGGCTGATGGCGGTTTCATCTGGCTGATAAAAATACACAAGCCAGTTTGAAATGATTCCGGACAACATTGCCCATCCAAACTGACCTGCTGCAAACTGCCAGATTTTTGCTGTTGTAAGTTTCTTCATCACGTACTTACCTCCTGCTTCTTTATATAATGATAGTATCATTTTTGTGCCCGCTTCACAATATACGAATCATTACTATTGCACAATTTTCACAGAATTTGTTACTACTTTACAGGTAATATTTCACTTTACAGTTCTTTTCCCTTTAAATATAATATCATGATGATACCAGGGTCAATCATGACCACCGGCTTAGCCCAACATCATAAACTTAAGAAAAA